>DASSQU010000438.1:0-2712 GCA_035702325.1 Steroidobacteraceae bacterium | reverse complement strand
ACCGACCTCACCCAGGCCCGCTTCTTCAACGTCCCCGAGGGCGGCACCGACTGGTGGAATCTGTATTCGCTCACGCTGCACTGGAAGACCGGTATCGGCGAGTTCGTGTCCTCGACCGCCTACTTCGACCGCCGCGTCGATGAGCAGGAGGACCAGTCCGAGTTCATCTGGGCGGCGATCACCTCGGGGATCTGCGGTAGTCCGGCACCCTACTGCTTTCCGCCGGCGCCCGGACCCATCGAGGAGATCAAGTCCTACCAGCGTTTCGTCGAGGAAGCGCGCTTCGCCTCGCAGCTGCCCGGGCCGGTGCAGTTCGTGCTCGGCGCGTTCTACTCGGACTTCCACGGCCGCGTGCCGTTTGCCTCGCTGTACCCGCCGTCGGAAGTGCCCAACCTCGACAACGAGGTGACCGGGGGCTCGCTCAACAATCCCGACGGCTTTCCCAATCTGGTCTTCATGCAGGACTTTCATACCGATATCCAGGAGCCGGCGGTGTTCGGCGAGCTCTCCTGGGACCTCACCCGGGCGCTCAAGGCGACCGCGGGCCTGCGCTGGTACCAGGTGAAGACCACCTCGTCGGGCTTCGAGGAGGGACTCGCGGTCGGCGGCGGCAAGATCGTCAGCCCGCTGGCAACCGACAAGGAGAACGGCGTCAATCCGAAGCTCGAGCTGGATTACCGCTTCACGCCCGACCAGATGGTCTATGGGATCGCGTCCAAGGGCTTCCGGCCGGGCGGCGTGGTGCCGTTCGTGCCGCCGGGTACCCCCGGCACCGCCAACGACTGCGTGGCGGCGCTCGCCGCCGTGAACCCGGCCATTACACTCGCCGACACGCGCAGCTTCCGCTCCGATTCGCTGTGGAACTACGAGCTCGGCGCCAAGACCGCCTGGCTCGATCGCCGCGTGATCCTCAACGCCGCGGCATTCGATATCCGCTGGAACAACATCCAGCAGGAGATCCTGCTGCAATGCGGCTTCCAGTACGTCGCCAACGCCGGCGCTGCGGAAAGCAAGGGCGGGGAGCTCGAGCTGCGCGCGCGTGCCACCGAGCGGCTCGAGGGTTCCATCGGCCTCGGCTACCAGGATGCGAAGATCACCCAGGCGGGCGAGTCGCCGCAGCCGGTGGGCTCGCCGGTCTTCCAGGTGCCGGACTGGACCGGTAATGCCTCGCTGCAGTACACCACGCCGGTCACGAGCAGCTGGAACCTCGTGAGCGGCTTCGACTATTCCTATATGGGCAGCAGCTTCAGCTCCAACAACAGTGTGACCACGCCCCGCAAGCGCCCCGCCTACCGTTTGCTCGATGCGCGTTTCGCCTTCATCAACGGCGCCACGCAGATCGCGCTGGTCGGCAAGAACCTCACCAACGAGCTGGTGAACCTGGGAGATAACCGCTCGATCGCCGCCGAGGTGCCGGGGCGGCCGCGCCTGTTCATCAACCAGCCGCGCACCATCGGTGTGGAGGTCAGTGAGAGCTTCTGAGCAGCGCCGGGTGCGCCGCGGCGGCCTGTTTCGGACGCGGCGCCACGTGTGGGCGTGCGCCGGGCTGGCGCTCGCGGCCGGCGCGTGCGCGGTGCGGGCCACCGCGCAGTTGCCGGCCGAGCCGGCCGGCGTCGAGCAGCTCCCCGCGCGTCCCGGTGCGCACTGGGTGTGGGTCAACGACATGGCTTTCTTCAGCCTGCCGGACGGCAAGGCGTTTCTGGTGGACGGAGACAGCGGCAAGATGCTCGGCATGCTGAGCGGGGGCTACTCCTTCAATGCCCTGCTCGTGCCGCGTTCGGGCGGCGTCCTCTATGCGCCCGAAAGCTATTACTCGCGCGGCACGCGCGGGCAGCGCACCGACGTCGTGACGATCTACGATGCCTCCCGGCTCGAGCCGCTCGGCGAGATCGCAATCCCGCCGAAGCGCTCCTCGAGCATGCCGATGCTGGCGAACGCCGCCCTCACCGACGACGAGCGCTTCCTGCTCATCTACAACTTCACGCCCGCCCAGTCGGTGACCGTGGTCGACCTGCACGAGCGCAAGCTCGCAGCCGAGATCGACACTCCGGGCTGCGCGCTGGTGTATCCGACCGGGGCGCGCAGCTTCTTCTCCCTCTGCAGCGACGGGTCACTGCTGCTCACGACGCTCACGGACGCCGGCCAGGCGGCGGCCCGCGCGCATACCACGCCGCTGTTCGATGCCGTCAAGGATCCGCTCACCGAGAAGGGAGTGCGCGCGGGCGATACCTGGCTGTTCGCATCCTTCGCGGGCACCATCTATCCGCTGCGCAGTGCGCACGGCGGCATCGAGCGGGGCGCCACCTGGCCGCTGTTCACCCCCGCGGAGCTCGGCGCGCACTGGCGCACCGGTGGACTGCAGCATCTCGCGCTGCACGCGGCGAGCGGTCGCCTGTACGCCATCGTGCATCAGGGCGGGCCCGAGACGCACAAGGATCCCGGCACCGCCGTGTGGGTGTACGAGGTGGCATCGCGGCGCCGGGTACAGCAGATCGCGCTGCACGGCAAGACCGGCTCCATCCAGGTATCCCAGGATGCGAGCCCGCTGCTGTTCGCCTGTTTCATCGAGAGCAGCACTCTCGACATCTACGACGCGACTTCGGGGAAGTATCTGCGATCGGTCGCGGGCATCGGCCAGACGCCGACCGTTCTCGTGACCCCCTGAGGCCGGCGGCGGGGGCTCACGACATGAACGCGCTCGATACTCTGGTT
>DASSQU010000437.1:0-2029 GCA_035702325.1 Steroidobacteraceae bacterium | reverse complement strand
GGGGGTGTTGCCGGGCGGCCGGCCGGCCGGATAACGGATTTCCCCCCGCAGCAGCCGCGCGCGGCAGGAGCTGCAGTGTCCGGACTTACAGCTGTGCGGCAGATTCAGCCCGGCGGCGAGCGCCGCCTCGAGCACGGGCTGATCCTCGCGCACGTGCAGGCTGCGCGCGTGCGGCTCGATGCGTACGGTGTGCTCCTTCGCGCTCACTGTCCTCATCCGGTCATGCGGGCGATCTAGACTAGTCGCAGCGCGCGCCCGAGGCCACGGAGAGTCATGTTCCGCAACCCCCTGCCGCAGCAGATCGCGAGCCTGCTGCGCGCCGCCCGGATCATCGCAATCGAGTCACGGCGTGGCGCGGGCTCTGCAGCGCTTCGGCTACCGCATCATTCCCCGTTCGTGGAGTCGATCCTCGGGCAACCGGCGGTGAGCTCGCTCGATCAGCTGCCGGAGGTGCTCGGGTCCGAGGAGCGGGTCGACCTCGTCGATGTCTTCCGCCGCGCCGAGCACATCGCCGGCATCGTCAGCGACTGCATTCGACTGCGACTGCCGGCGCTGTGGCTGCAGGAAGGCGTCGTCGATGAGGCCGCGGCGACGCGAGCCGTACAGGCGGGGATCTTCACGGTGATGGACCGTTGCCTCTTCAGCGAGCGCGCCGCGCTGCGCTAGACCTCCTTCGGCGCCCCGACGACGCCCGCGCGCTGCGTTTCGGCTATCCTCTGAGGCAATGCGCGTCGAATTCACGAAGATGCACGGAGTCGGAAACGACTTCGTCGTGTTCGATGCGCCGGTCCCCGACTCCCTCCTTACCCCGCAGCGGCTGCGCGCGCTGGCGGACCGCCGCACCGGCATCGGTTTCGACCAGGCGCTGTTGCTCGCGCCGCCCCGGCGGGCGCAGAGCGCCGCGTACTACCGGGTCTTCAACGCCGATGGCGATGAGGTCGAGCAGTGCGGCAACGGCGCGCGCTGCATCGCCGCGCTGCTGCAGCGACGGGGACGGGCGGGCGACGGAGCGATGACACTCGAGAGCCCGACAGGACTGGTGCACGCGCGCCTCGCCGCCGACGGTGAGGTGTCGGTCGACCTCGGCGTGCCGGACTTCGATCCGCGCTCGCTTCCCTTCGATGCTCCGGCCGAACAGCCAGGTTACGCGCTCGAGCTCGGTGGGGAGAGTGTAGAGATCGCAGCGGTGTCGCTCGGCAACCCGCACGCGGTGCTGACCGTGGACTCGGTCGAGAGTGCGCCGCTCGAGCGGCTCGGGCCGCTGATCGAGCGCCATGCGCGCTTCCCCAAGCGCGTCAACGTCGGGTTCCTCGAGCTCGTGGCGCCCGCCCGGGTGCGGCTGCGCGTGTACGAACGCGGCGTGGGCGAGACGCGCAGTTGTGGCACCGGTGCGTGCGCGGCAGTTGCCGTGGCGCGTCGCCGCGGGCGGCTCGAGGCAGAGGTGCGCGTGGAGGTGCGTGGCGGCGAGTTGCGGGTAAACTGGGCGGGCGTCGGGGAGCACATCTGGTTGACCGGGCCGGCACAGACATCATTTCAGGGGCATGTTGAGGTCTAGAGCACTATGACGACACGAGAGGCTCGCGGTCTTGCCGCGGCGGACAGCGAAGAAGAAAGCATCGCCAGCTATCTGCAGCGCCATCCCGAGTTCTTCGAGCGCCACCAGGCACTGCTCGCGCGGCTCAAGCTGCCGCACGCCCGCGGCGGCTCGACCATCTCGCTGGTCGAACGGCAGATCGAGGTGCTGCGTGACAAACAGGCGCAGCTCGAGGGGAAGCTGGCCGAGCTCGTGCGCGTGGCGCGCGCCAATGACGCCATCTCCGAGCGGCTGCATCGCTTCACCCGCCGCCTGCTGCGCGTGGTGCCGCGCGTCGAGGCACTGGCACGCATCGAGGCGGGGCTGCGCGAGGACTTCGACGCTTTCCACGCCGCGCTGGTGCTGATCGATGTGGTAGCGGACCCGACCACGCCGCGTTTCGTGCGCAGCGTGTCGGCGGAGGACCCGAATCTGAAGTCGTTTGAGACGCTCTTC
>DASSQU010000436.1:0-5302 GCA_035702325.1 Steroidobacteraceae bacterium | reverse complement strand
ATCAAGGCGACACCGCCGCCCGGCACAACGCCTTCCTCGACTGCCGCGCGGGTGGCATGCAGCGCATCCTCCACGCGAGCCTTCTTCTCCTTCATCTCGACTTCGGTGGCCGCGCCGACCTTGACGACGGCGACGCCGCCGGAGAGCTTGGCAACGCGCTCCTGCAGCTTCTCCTTGTCGTAGTCGGAGGTGGCCTCCTCGATCTGCTGGCGGATCGACTCGATGCGCGCCTTGATGTCGGCGAGCTTGCCGGCGCCGTCGATGATCGTGGTGTTCTCCTTCTCCACGATGATCTTCTTCGCCTCGCCGAGATCGTTCAGCGTCGCCTTCTCGAGCGACAGTCCGACCTCGTCGGCGATCACGGTGCCGCCGGTGAGCGTGGCGATGTCCTGCAGCATGGCCTTGCGGCGGTCGCCGAAGCCCGGAGCCTTGACGCCGGCCACCTTGAGGATGCCGCGGATGTTGTTGACGACCAGCGTCGCCAGCGCCTCACCCTCGATGTCCTCGGCGATGACCAGCAGCGGTCGTCCCGACTTGGCCACGCCCTCGAGCAGCGGCAGCAGCTCGCGGATATTGGAGATCTTCTTGTCGACCAGCAGGATCACCGGCTTCTCGAGCTCGGTGGTCTGGTTCTGCTGATTGTTGATGAAGTACGGGGAGAGATAGCCGCGGTCGAACTGCATGCCCTCGACCACTTCCAGCTCGTTGGTGAGTCCCGAGCCCTCCTCGACCGTGATCACCCCTTCCTTGCCGACCTTCTCCATCGCCTCGGCGATGGTCTTGCCGATCGACTCGTCGGCGTTCGCCGAGATCGTGCCGACCTGGGCGATGGCCTTGGAGTCCTTGCAGGGCTTGGAGAGCTTCTTCAGCTCCTCGACGGCCGCCTCGACGGCCTTGTCGACGCCGCGCTTGATGTCCATCGGGTTGCGGCCCGAGGAGACGGCCTTGAGGCCTTCGCGGATGATTGCCTGGGCGAGCACGGTGGCGGTGGTGGTGCCGTCGCCGGCCTCGTCGGAGGTATTGGACGCGACTTCCTTCACCATCTGCGCGCCCATGTTCTCGAACTTATCCTTGAGCTCGATCTCCTTGGCGACCGACACACCGTCCTTGGTGACGGTGGGCGCGCCGAAGCTCTTCTCGAGCACGGCGTTGCGTCCCTTGGGACCGAGAGTCGCCTTGACGGCGTTGGCGAGGACATTCACGCCCCTGAACATGCGGGCGCGTGCGTCGTCGCTGAAGCGGACTTCTTTGGCTGCCATTGTCGTGATCCTCTCTACTTGCTTTCAATCACGGCCATGACGTCTTCTTCGCGCATGACCACGAGGTCTTCACCGTCGACCTTCACTTCGTTCCCGCTGTACTTGCCGAACAGGATTTTGTCGCCGACTTTCACGTCGAGCGGCCGAACCTTGCCGTCTTCGAGAATCTTGCCCTTGCCGACCGCTACGATCTTTCCCTGCATCGGCTTTTCAGCCGCGGTATCGGGAATCACGATGCCGCCCGGGGAAGTACGCTCCTCCTCCAGGCGCTTGACGATGACGCGGTCATGAAGAGGACGAATCTTCATGGGTGTTCGCTCCTTCAAATCAGTTGATTGGCCTTGATCTTGTCGCGCAGGATGGTCTGTTAGCACTCCCACCGCGCGGCTGCTAATCTTAGGCAGCCGACCCCCGAATGCAAGTCGCCTCAGGAACTTTTTTTGCGATGATCCGCGGCCGGCCCTGAGAATGAATCCCAGTTCCTGCGGTCCATCCGGGACTTGAGCTATAAGTGCCCTCCAGATGAGGCCCCCGATTAGACATATTCTCATTGCAGCCCTGGGACTGCTCCTTGCGGGGCAGGTGCCGGCCCTGGCGGCGGGCCAGGCAGCGCAGCCCGGACAGCCCGCCGCCGCCGCCCCACCCCGGGGCATCGACAGGCTCTTCGGCTCGCCAAAGTCGGGTGGTGACGATTACCTGCCCCCCGACCAGGCCTTCCGCTTCGACGCTCTCCCGGCCGGGAGCGATCAGGTACGGCTCAACTGGGAGATCGCCGACGGCTATTACCTGTACCGGGCGCGGATCAGGGTGGTCGATCTCACCCCCGCAACCCAGCTCGGCCCGCTGCAGATGCCGCCGGGACAGTTCAAGACCGACGAGTACTTCGGACGCCAGGAGATCTACCACCACGAGCTCACCGCCACCGTGCCGGTCGCCCGCGCTGTGGGGGGCGAGCTTGCGCTGCATCTGCAGGTCACTTACCAGGGCTGCGCGGAGGCGGGACTGTGCTATCCGCCGATCACCAGGACCGTCCTCGTCACGCTCCGTCCCGGAACCGGCGCCGCCTCGGGCGGATCGGGCGGCGCTCCGGCGGGAGGCGGTGCCGAGCAGGACCGCTTCGCCGCGCTCATTCAGGGCGGCAGCGTGCTGGCGATGCTCGGCTGGTTCTATGTCGCGGGCCTGGCCCTCGCCTTCACGCCGTGCGTGCTGCCCATGGTACCGATCCTCTCCGGGATCATCGCCGGGGGCGGCGCGCGCATCACGACGGTGCGCGCCTTTGCGCTCTCGGTTGCCTACGTGCTCGGCATGGCGCTCACCTACACGCTCGCCGGCATCGCCTGCGCCGCCGCGGGCCGCCAGGTGCAGGCATTGTTTCAGCAGTGGTGGGTGCTCGCGCTCTTTGCGGCGCTGTTCGTGGCGCTGGCGCTGTCGATGTTCGGGCTGTTCACGGTGCAGATGCCGGTCGCAATCCAGACCCGGATCGCCAGCCTGACTAACCGCCAGTCCGCCGGTACCTTCGGCGGCGTCGCGGTGATGGGCGCACTCTCGGCACTCATCGTCACGACCTGCGTGGGACCGGCGCTGGTCGGCGCGCTGCTCGTCATCAGCCAGACCGGCGAGATCGCCCGCGGCGGCGCGGCGTTGTTTGCGATGAGCATCGGCATGGGAACGCCGCTGCTCGCGGTCGGCGCCTCGGCGGGGAAGCTGCTGCCGAAGGCCGGGCCGTGGATGGACGCCGTGACGAAGCTCTTCGGCGTGCTGATGCTCGCGGTGGCCGCCTGGATGCTCGCGCGCGTGCTGCCGGACCGGCTGATGCTGCTCGTGTGGGCCGTGCCGGCGCTCACCCTGGCGTTTCTGCTCTGGGCGCAGACCCGCACGCGCTCGGCAGCGGCCTGGGTGCTGCGCACCGCGGGCCTCGCCGCGGGACTCTACGGCGTCGCGCTCGCCGCCGGATCCGCGCTCGGCGGCACCGATCCGCTCGCACCGATTCCGGCCTTCGCCGCCAGGCACCACGAGCTCGCCTTTCGCCCGATCAAGTCGGTGGCCGACCTCGAGCGCGAGGTGGGCGCGGCACGATCGCAGGGACACGGCGCGCTGGTCGATTTCACCGCGGACTGGTGCACCTCCTGCAAGGAAATGAATCGCTATACCTTCAGCGATCCGGCCGTGCAGGCGGCCCTTGCCGGCGCCGCGCTGCTGCGTGCCGATGTGACCGCGAACGACGCGGACGACCAGGCGCTGCTCAAGCACTTCGGTCTCTTCGGACCCCCGACGATCGCCTTCTACGGACCCGACGGCCGTGAGCGCGCCCGCTATCGCGTGGTCGGTTACATGAAGGCCGATGCCTTCGCGGCCCGGGCGCACGCAGCGTTCCAGGCCCCGCCGTGAGCGGGCGCCGCGCGACCGCCCCCCGCACTCTCGCCGTTGCCGCCGTGCTGCTCGCCTCGGGGGCGCTCGGCTTCCTCTGGCAGCGGTTGACGGCACCCGCCTCCTCCACGCTGCGCGTGGCGGCGCCGAGCCCGGCGGCAGCGGTGGCGGCTCCCAGCGCCCCTCCGGCCGCGCTGCCGGAGCGACGGGTGCCGGAGTCGCTGCCGGATTTCTCCCTCCCGGGCATGGACGGCGTATTGCACCGGCTCTCGGACTGGCGTGGGCACCCGCTGGTGGTGAATTTCTGGGCGACCTGGTGCGACCCCTGCCGCCGCGAGATCCCGCTCCTCGTGGTGCTGCGCCGCGAGCATCGCCGGGAGGGGCTCGAGGTCGTCGGAATCGCGGTCGACTTCCGCGAGCCGGTCGAGAAATTCGCCCGGCACATGGGGATCGATTACCCGGTGCTGATCGGCGACAAAGGCGGGCTCGAAGCGGTGGCTTCCTTCGGCATGGACACCGTGCTTCCCTTCAGCGTCTTCGCGGACCGCCGGGGCAGAATCGTCACGCTCAAAGTCGGGGAGTTGCACCGGGACGAGGCGAACCTCATCCTCGAGAACCTGCGCGCCCTCGATGCCGGGCGTCTCGGGCTCCCCGAGGCCCGCGAGCAGATCGACGCCGGGGTCCGGCGCCTCGCCGCCTCGAGGGCCGGTTCCCCGGCTGCCGCGGCGCAATAACCGTTTCCTGCCAGATCCTGGCAAATCCCATCCAGAAGTATCCCAAATCGCGGCGAATTAGGGTACATTCGCGGCGCTTGCCTGTGAGCGCGACCGATAAGAAGACCCCCGCCCATGGCCCGAGTGCTGTTGTTGAACGGCCCGAACCTGAATCTGCTCGGCACCCGCGAGCCTGCGGTCTACGGGTCCGACACACTCGAGTCGATCGAGAGACGCTCGGCCGACCTCGCCCGCGAGGCCGGGCATGAGCTCATCGCCTACCAGAGCAACGCCGAGCACGAGCTGATCGGGCGCATCCAGCACGCCCCCGCCGAGGGCGTCGGCTTCCTCATCCTCAATCCCGGCGGCTTCACCCACACGAGCGTCGCGCTGCGCGACGCCCTGCTCGGGGTGCGGCTGCCGTTCATCGAGATCCATCTCTCCAACCCCCAGGCGCGCGAGCCGTTTCGCCGCCACTCCTATTTCTCGGACATCGCGGTCGGGGTGATCGCCGGCTTCGGTGCCTTCGGCTACGAGCTGGCGGTGCGCGCCGCCGTGCAGCACCTCGCCCGGCGCGGCTGAAGGCCGGCGCCGGCCGGACACTCACTCCCGAGGGAGCATCTGCGGCATGGACATACGAAAAATCAAAAAGCTCATCGAGCTGCTCGAAGAGTCCGGCATCGCGGAAATCGAGATCAAGGAGGGCGAGGAGGCGGTGCGCATCAGCCGCATGCCGCCCGCCGGCGCCGCGCTGGCATACCCGCTCACCCAGATCATGCACGGCGCGGCTGCTGCGCCGGCCGCCGCGGCCCGCCCGCCGGAGGCGGCTGCCGCCCCGGGCGCCGAGGGCGCCGCCGCGCGACCGAAACCGAACGAGCACGTGATCACCGCGCCGATGGTCGGGACGTTCTATGGCGCCCCTTCGCCGGGCGCGAAGCCCTTCGTCGAGATCGGCGACGAGAT
>DASSQU010000435.1:0-5240 GCA_035702325.1 Steroidobacteraceae bacterium | reverse complement strand
TGCCCGCCCTCGTAGTGTTCGCCGGTGACGGCGGGCAGGGCCGCGGCGGCATGCCGCGCCGCGCTGGCGAGGAGCGCCGGGATGCGCGCGTCCCGCGGCGGCAGGCCGTGGGCGATGCCCATCAGCATCCACGCGCGGCTGAGGTTCAGGCCGTCGATGTGGGCGAGCTTGGGATCCGCGCGATCGGTGACGACGCCCGGCGCCAGCCACGGAGTCCGGCGCCGCGCGCCGCTGCGCGGGATCTGCGGCAGAAACACGCTCAGCCAGCGCGCGAAGCGCGGCGGGTCGAGCACGCGGCGCATGAAATCCGCCTCCGCGAGACACGGCGAGAGGAAATCCTCACCCGAGGGCTCGTAGGCGAGCGGGCAGGAGCGATCGTCGAGATAGAAGCGCCGCGCCGCATCCTCGAGCAGCTCGCGCAGCTGCGCATTGTGCACCACCCCCGCCCAGTCCCACATGAGGCCGAAGGAGAACGCCGTCTGATCGTGCTCGCCGACGCGGATCGGGTAGCGGAGCTTCGGTAACCAGTTCGCCAGGCGCGCGGCCGCCTCGGTCTCGAGCGGCGCGAGAATCTGCGACCAGCGCCGCGCATCGGGGTCGTTCCATTCGCGCAGCTCCGCGGCGAGCTCGAGCAGCCAGGCGAGCCCGTAGGGGCGCTCGAAGGAGGCGCGGCCTGCGCCGCGCAGGTAGCCGGTCTCGCCCGCGATGTGCTCCGGGGTCAGACTCGCGTCGAGCGCGGCGCGCGCCTGCGCGGCGAACGGCGCGCCGGGGAACAGCCGCAACAGCCGCACCAGCAGCCAGTGGCCGTGCACGTCCGAGTGCCAGTCGAGGCAGCCGTAGAAGGCCGGTGTCAGCTCGTGCGGCGGCCGCACGTCGGCGGCGCTGTCGAGCGTGTGGCTGATGTGGTTCGGATATTCCCGGTGCAGGCACTCGAGTGCCAGCGCGGCGAAGCGCGCCCCGGCAGCGGCGTCGAGCATCGCCGCCGCTTCGGTACGCGCCGCGTGCAGCGCGCCCGTTGGCAGGAGCGCGGCGAGCAGGGCGAGCGCGATGCGACCTCGCATGGGCGCATGTTACCCTCGCCGCCGTGACCGAGCCGATTCCCGTCGTGCTCATACCGGGGCTGCTCGCCTCCGCGCGGCTCTACGCCGCGCAGATTCCGGACCTCTGGCGGCGCGGACCGGTGCTGGTCGCCGATCACACCCACGATGAGAGCATGGACGCCATCGCGCGCCGCATCCTCGCGTATGCGCCGCCGCAGTTTGCACTCGCCGGCCTGTCGATGGGCGGCTACGTCTGCTTCGAGATCCTGCGCCAGGCGCCGGCGCGCGTGGCGAAGCTCGCGCTGCTCGATACCTCGGCGCAGCCCGACACCCCCGAGCAGAGCGCTGGGCGCCGCGCGCAGATGGCGCTCGCCACCAGCGGCCGGCTCGACGAAGTGGTGGCCGGGCAATTCGAGCGCGCGGTCCATCCGGCGCATCGTCTCGATGCGCGGCTGCGCGAGATCACGGTGCGCATGGCGCACGAGGTGGGTCCCGAGGCGTTCCTGCGCCAGCAGCTGGCCAACATTGGCCGCCCCGACTCGCGCCCGGTGCTCGCGGCGATCTCCTGCCCGACGCTGGTGCTGGTCGGCGACCAGGACGCGATCACCCCGCCGGAGCGGGCCGCGGAGATCGTACGCGGCATCCGCACGGCGCGGCTGGTGCGGGTGGGCGAGTGCGGGCACCTGTCCACGCTCGAGCAGCCGCGTGCGGTCACGCACGCGTTGCTCGAGTGGCTGCAGGGCTGAGGGCGCGCCGCGGTGAGCTCCGGAGCGCAGCGCATGCGGTTGCTCGCCCACCCCGACACGCCGGGCGAGTGGGTGTGGGGCATCGGCGCGGAGGTCACCTTCGAGACGGCCGCGACTCTGGTATGCCGCTACGCGCTGCACGGGGACGTCGCGCGGCTGCGCGTGCCGCGGGCGCGCGCCGGGCGCCGCGCCGACGGACTGTGGGAGCACACCTGCTTCGAGGTGTATGTGGCCCCCGCCACGCTGACGGCGTACTACGAGTTCAACTTCTCGCCTTCGCTCGACTGGGCAGCCTACCGCTTCAGCGCGTACCGTGACGGCATGGCTCCCGCGCGTCTGGCGCGCGCCCCGGGCCTGCACGCGCGCCGGACCTCGGACCACCTCGAGCTCAGCGCCAGCGTCCATCTCGAAGGGCTGCGCGAGCTTGCCGCCGCACGGCGCCTGCGCCTCGGGCTCGCGGCGGTGGTCGAGGACGACGCGGGTGCGCTTTCCTACTGGGCGCTGCACCATGAGCCCGGCAACCCGGACTTTCACCTGCCCGCAGCCTTCGCTCTGGAGCTCGAGGTCCCGTGAAGTTCGGCATCGACCGGCTGATCGAGTCGTCCGCGCTGCGCAAGCCGCTCGCGGGCAAGCGCGTCGCGCTGCTCGCGCACCCCGCCTCGGTGACGCGCGGGCTGCAGCACTCGCTCGATGCGCTCGCGGCGCTCGGCGGGATGCGCATCACGGCCGCCTTCGGGCCGCAGCACGGACTGCGCGGCGACAAGCAGTACAACATGATCGAGTCGCCCGATTTCACCGATCCGGTGCACCACATTCCGGTCTTCAGTCTCTACGGCACGGTGCGCCGGCCGACGGCGGCCATGATGGACAGCTTCGACGTGCTGCTGGTCGACCTGCAGGACCTCGGTTGCCGCATCTATACCTTCGTCACGACGCTGCGCTACGTGCTGGAAGCGGCTGCGCGGCACGGCAAGGCGGTGTGGATCCTCGACCGGCCGAACCCCGCCGGCCGCCCGGTCGAGGGGCTCACGCTGCGCCCGGGCTGGGAGAGCTTCGTCGGCGCCGGGCCGCTGCCCATGCGTCACGGCCTCACCATGGGCGAGCTCGCGCGCTGGTTCGTGGCGGAGCTGCATCTCGGAGTCGACTGCCAGGTGGTGCCCATGGAAGGCTGGCAGCCGCAGGCCCCGCCCGGCTACGGCTGGCCGCTCGATGAGCGCAGCTGGGTCAACCCGAGCCCCAACGCGCCGAACCTGTGGATGGCGCGCTGCTACGCCGGCGCCGTGATGCTCGAGGGCACGACGCTGTCGGAAGGGCGCGGCACGACCCGGCCGCTCGAGCTCCTCGGGGCGCCGGACCTCGACGTGCCGGCGCTGCTCGCGCGCATGAACGCGCTCGCGCCCGAATGGCTGCGCGGCTGCCGGCTGCGCCCCTGCTGGTTCGAGCCCACCTTCAACAAGCATGTCGGACGGCTGTGTGCGGGCTTCCAGGTGCACGTCGAGGATCCGGCGTTCTACCAGCACCAGGTCTTCCGGCCGTGGCGGCTGTTCGCGCTCGCGCTCAAGGCCCTGCGCCAGCTCGAGCCCGCCTATCCGCTGTGGGCGGATTTCCCCTACGAGTACGAGCACGGGCGGCTCGCGATCGACGTGATCAACGGCAGCGAGCTGTTGCGCCGCTGGGTGGACGATCCCGCGGCGACGCCGGCGGATCTCGACGTGCTCGCCGGGGCGGACGAGGCAGCCTGGATCTCGCAGCGCCAGGCGGCGCTGCTCTACTGAGGGCCTGCGACTTCAGCGGCCGCCGCAGCTCGGGTACGGGGCCGCCTCCCCGGGCACGATCGGGCAGAGCCGGATCGGGTTCAGCCGGCCGAGGAGCCCGGTCCAGTGATTCCGGTCGATGGGAACCGCTCCCTTGGCATCCGGGCCGCGCTCGGTCCACTGCAGCGTGTAGTAATCCGCCGATCCCTTGATGGTCAGCATCACCGCCGCTTCGCTGTGCGCCTTGCCGCCCGCCTCGATGTGCCCGCAGCTCACGATCGCCGCGTAACCGGTGTTGGCACCGGCGCTCTGTGCGCCGAGCTCCAGGCTGCTGAAGCTGTCGGGGCAGTGGCTGCGGAATCCGCGCACCAGGGCATGCACGAAATCCTCCGGGGTGGCGCGCTCGTTGGTGGCGAGATCGCGCGTCGCGGTGAGCGTGATCATCTGCGACCAGTCGTCCACCGTCTCGCCCGCGGGCACGTGCTCGCGCAGGTAGTAGCCGCCGCTGGTCTTCTCATACGCTGCCTTGAACGGGGCAGGGAGCGTGAACCGCACCAGCTGGTGGAACACCGGACCGACGCTGGCCGGACCGGCACCGGGTGAGTCACCCGCGGCCGGCGCCCCGGCGGCGACGAGCGACGCGCCGAGCGCCACGCCGCATGGAAAGCGCATCTGATACCACTCCTGCGCGCTGCAAACGAGCTCACCGTAGCCTAGGGTCGCGCCACGGGTCTGGCAATGGCCCGCTGGCGGCGCCTTCAGGCGGGATCGGGCAGCACGAAAGTGCGCCGGGCTGCCTCGCAAGCGAGGCGCTGCGGGCGGTACCAGCGCGCGAGAATCGCCTTGCCGAGGAGGTCCGGATTCCCGCGCGCGAAGGTCTCGAAGTCGCACCAGTCCTGGCCCTGCATGCGCTCCGAGATCAGCGACAGGAAAGCGACCGTGACCGTCTGGTTGAAGGCCTCGGGGCGTCCGGCCTTCTCCAGCATGACGCGCAGCGCGCGCGAGTACTCGAGGAGGGATTCCGGGAAGTCGCGGCGGCGCAGGAGCTCGAAGGCCATGCGCACGTGCTCGCGGTGGGTGAACCCGCCCGGGTGGCGCCTGCCGCGCAGAAAGCGCGCGAGCTCCGGGCAGTCAGCCGGCGGCATCGCCGGTCTCGCGCAGGCGGTGAGAGTCCCGGGCGGTGAGCTCGAGTCCGTACACCGCACGCAGCGTGCGGATCTTCCTGAGAGTCGCGGCCGAGAACGGCGCCTTGCCCTCGAAGACATGCAGCACCACCCCCTCGATGAGGTCGCCGAGGGAGAGGTCGAGCTCGGTGGCGAGCGCCTTCAGCACCTTGAGCAGGCGCACCTCGAGGCGCACACCGGTCTGCGAGCGGGTCACGGTCTTCACACGGGCTCATGGTACCAATGTACCAAGTTACCATGCAAGCCCGCAATCGCGGGCACCGTGGCACCCCGGCCGCGGCCGGCGCGGCAGCCGCTGACTGCGGCAATCACCCCTGAGGCTCAGGTTTTGCTTTAATGTGCGGTCCCATGCGCGGCGCGCCCGACATCACCGCCTACCGCAGGCACTGGGCCGCGCGCTTCGGCACGGCCCCGTTCCTGCCGATGAGCCGGGCGGAGATGGAGCGCCTGGGCTGGGACAGCTGCGACATCATCATCGTCACCGGCGACGCCTACGTCGACCACCCGAGCTTCGGC
>DASSQU010000434.1:0-2104 GCA_035702325.1 Steroidobacteraceae bacterium | reverse complement strand
GGAGATCGCCGAGCTCCTCCCGCGCCTCGAGCGGCGGCGCATTCTCTATACGCCGAACTTCGCACCGCGCGCCGAATACGTAGCGGCGCTCGCCGCCGGGGCGCGCGTCACCGTAGACAACGGTTACGTACTCACTGCCTGGCCGCAGGTGTTCGCGGGACAGGAGATTTTCCTGCGGGTCGATACCGGCGTCGGCCGGGGCCACCACACTCACGTACGCACCGCCGGCAGCCGCTCGAAATTCGGCGTACCCATCGCCGAGCTCCCTGAGCTCGCACGGATCGCCGACAAGCTCGGCGTGCAGGTGGTCGGCCTCGAGGCGCACGTGGGCAGCGGAGTGTTCGAGGTCACGAGCTGGGAGCACACGGCGCGCCTGCTCGCGGGCGCCGTGGGCAGCTTTGCGGCAGTACGCGTCATCGACATCGGCGGAGGATTGGGCGTCCCCGAGCGCAGCGACCAGCCCGGTGTCGACCTGGCCGCGCTCGATACGCTCCTCACCGCGGTCCGGGCCGAGTATCCGCAACTCGATCTCTGGCTCGAGCCGGGGCGCTACCTGGCGGCGAGCTGCGGCGTACTGCTGGCGCGCGTCACGCAACTGAAGGCCAAGGGCGGACTACGGTTCGCCGGGCTCGCGACCGGCATGAACTCCCTCATCCGTCCGGCACTCTATGGCGCATACCATGAAATCGCGAACCTCACGCGGCTCGACGAGCCGGCGACCGAGCTCGTGAGCATCGTCGGCCCGATCTGCGAGAGCGCCGATGTGCTCGGCCACGATCGGCTGCTGCCGCCGACGCGCGAAGGGGATGTGTTGCTGATCGCCAATGCGGGTGCCTACGGGCGCACCATGAGCTCCGAATACAATCTGCGCGCGCCCGCGGAGGAGCTGTTCATCTGAAGCGCGCGCTGCTCTTGATCCTCGGCGGCGCGCTGCTCGCGGCCGTGCTCTATGCGCTGTACCTCGACCGCCTCGTGGTCAGGCAGTTCGAGGGTCGCCGCTGGACGCTGCCGGCGCAGGTGTATGCGGCGCCACTCGAGCTGTATGCGGGTCTGCCGCTCACCGTGGCCGCACTCGAGCACGAGTTGCAACGCCTGCACTACCGCCGCGCCGACCGCGCCGATCACCCCGGCAGCTACCACCTCGCGGGCGAGCACATGGGGGTCGCGTTGCGCCCCGCACGCTTCGCTGACGAGACGCGCGCCGCGCAGCGCCTCACGATCACCACCGCCGCAGCGCAGGGTATCGAGAGCCTGCGCGATGACGCGGGGCACGAGCTGCCGGTGCTGCGGCTCGAGCCGCTGCTGATCGGCAGCATCTTCCCGATCCACGGCGAGGACCGGATCGTCGCGAGCCCCGAGGAGGTCCCGCCGCTCCTTCCGCTCGCGCTCAAGGCGGTGGAAGACCGCAAGTTCGACACGCACCACGGGGTCGATCCCGTTGCGATGCTGCGCGCTGCGTGGGTCAACATGCGCGCCCGGCAGATCGAGCAGGGGGGCAGCACGCTCACGCAGCAGCTGGTGCGCAGCTACTTCCTGAGCTCGCGGCAGACGCTCTCGCGCAAGCTGCGTGAAGCCCTCATGGCGATGGCGCTCGATGCGCATTTCACCAAGGCGGATCTCATGAACGCCTACATCAACGAGATCTTCCTCGGGCAGGACGGCGACCGTGCAATCCACGGCTTCGGCCTTGCCAGCCAGTTCTACTTCGGTAAGCCGCTCTCCGAGCTCGAGCTGTCGGAGGTATCGCTACTGGTTGCCATCGTGCGTGGCCCGTCCTACTACGATCCGCGGCGCCATCCCGAGCGGGCCCTGGCACGGCGCAATCTGGTGTTGCGTCAGGTGGCCGAGCAGGGCGTGATCACGCCGGCGGAAGCGACTGCGGCGGCGCACCGGCCACTCGCTGTCAGCAACCGTCCCTCCGGCGCCTACTACCCGGCGGATCTCGACTTCGTGCGCCGCACCTTGCGCCGTGACTACCGCGATGAGGATCTCACCGAGGCGGGACTGCGCATCTACACCAGCCTCGAGCCGCGCGCCCAGGACGAGGCGGAGCGCGCGCTCGAGCACGAGCTCGCGCGACTCGACCACCAGCACAAACATCCAC
>DASSQU010000433.1:0-8316 GCA_035702325.1 Steroidobacteraceae bacterium | reverse complement strand
AGGGGTGATGAGGCCGGACAGGCCGATGATGTCGGCGCGGTGCTCGCGGGCGGCGTCGAGTATCTTCTGCGCCGGTACCATCACGCCCAGGTCGATCACCGCATAGTTGTTACAGCGTAGCACCACGCCGACGATGTTCTTGCCGATGTCGTGCACGTCGCCCTTGACGGTCGCGACGACGATCCGGCCGTTGGCGCGCTTCGCCCCGGCGTCCCTGCTCTTCTCGATGAACGGCACCAGGTGCGCGACCGCGCGCTTCATCACGCGCGCGCTCTTGACCACCTGCGGCAGGAACATCTTGCCGGAGCCGAACAGGTCGCCGACCACGTTCATGCCGTCCATCAGCGGGCCCTCGATGACCGCGAGCGGGCGCTCGCTCGCGAGGCGCGCCTCCTCGGTGTCCGCGACGATGAAGTCGTCGATGCCCTTCACCAGCGCGTGCTCGAGGCGCTTGCCCACCGGCAGCCGGCGCCACTCGTGGTCCTCCTTGCGCCGCGCGCCGCCCTCGCCCTTGTAGCGCCCCGCGATCTCCAGCAGCCGTTCGGTGGCGTCCGGGCGGCGGTTGAGCACCACGTCCTCGCAGGCCGTGCGCAGCTCCGGCTGGATCTGCTCGTAGACCGCCAGCTGGCCGGCGTTGACGATCCCCAGATCCATGCCGGCGGCGATCGCGTGATAGAGGAACACCGAGTGCATCGCCTCGCGCACCGGGTCGTTGCCGCGGAACGAGAACGACACGTTGCTGACGCCGCCGCTCACCAGTGCGTGCGGCAGCTCGCGCTTGATGCGGCGCGTGGCCTCGATGAACGCCAGGGCGTAGCCGTTGTGCTCCTCGATGCCGGTGGCAATCGCGAAGATGTTGGGATCGAAGATGATGTCCTCGGGCGGAAAGCCCACGCGCTCGGTGAGGATGCGGTAGGCGCGCGCGCACACCGCCAGGCGCCGCTCCAGGGTGTCCGCCTGACCCTGCTCGTCGAAGGCCATGACGACCGCGGCCGCGCCGTAGCGGCGCACCGCGCGCGCGTGCTCGATGAAGGTCTGCTCGCCCTCCTTGAGGCTGATCGAATTGACGATCGCCTTGCCCTGCACGCATTTCAGGCCCGCCTCGATCACCGACCACTTGGACGAGTCGATCATCACCGGCACGCGCGCGATGTCCGGCTCCGCGGCAATGAGCTGCAGGAAGCGCGTCATGGCGGCCTCGGAGTCGAGCATGCCCTCGTCCATGTTGACGTCGATGGCCTGGGCGCCGCTCGTTACCTGCTGGCGCGCCACCTCGAGCCCGGCGGCGTAGTCGCCCGCCTCGATCAGCTTGCGGAAGCGCGCCGAGCCGGTGACGTTGGTGCGCTCGCCCACGTTGACGAACAGGCTGTCGGCGTCGATGTTGAGCGGCTCGAGGCCCGCGAGCCGGCACTTGACCGGCTGCGGCTCGAGCCGCCGGGGTGCGCGCGCGGCGATGCGCTGGTGCAGCTGCCGGATGTGCTCGGGAGTGGTGCCGCAGCAGCCGCCGACGATGTTCACCAGTCCCGACTCGGCGTACTCGCGCAGAATGTCGGCGGTCTGCTCGGGCGCTTCGTCGTACTCGCCGAAGGCGTTCGGCAGCCCGGCGTTGGGATAGGCGCACACCCAGGTATCGGCGACCCGCGCGAGCTCCTGCACGTAGGGCCGCAGCTGTGCGCCGCCGAGCGCACAGTTCAGGCCGACGAACAGCGGCGCGGCGTGCCGGATCGAGTTCCAGAAGGCCTCCGGCGTCTGGCCGGAGAGCACCCGGCCGGAGGCGTCGGTGATGGTGCCCGATACCGCGAGCGGCACCGGCACGCCGGTCTCGTCGAACAGCGTCAGCGCCGCGTAGATCGCCGCCTTGGCGTTCAGCGTGTCGATCACCGTCTCGATCAGCAGCAGGTCGACGCCGCCCATCAGCAGCGCGCGCGCCGCCTCGAGGTAGGCGGCCACCAGCTGGTCGAAGCTGACGCTGCGGTGCCCCGGGTCGTTGACGTCGGGCGACAGCGAGGTCATGCGGGTGGTCGGCCCGAGGGCGCCGGCGACGAAACGCGGCACGCCCGTCTGGCGCGCGCACTCGTCGGCCGCGGCGCGGCCGAGGCGCGCGGCCCGGTAATTGAGCTCCGGCACCAGCGCCACGGTCGCGTAGTCGGCCTGCGACACGGCGTTGGAATTGAAGGTGTTGGTCTCGATGATGTCGGCGCCGGCGGCGAGATAGGCACGGTGGATGCCGCTCACGATGTCCGGGCGCGTCAGGTTGAGGATGTCGTTGTTGCCGCGCAGGTCGTGGCCGTGGTGCGCGAAGCGCTCGCCGCGGAAACCGCTCTCGTCGAGCTTGGCCCTCTGGATCATCGTGCCCATGGCGCCATCGAGCAGCACGATGCGCTCCCCGAGCAGGCGCTTCAGCAGCTCGATGCGCGTGCGCCGCCCGGTCTCATCCGGCGGCTCGACCGCAAAGGGCGCGCCCGCGGCGCGGGCTGCGCCGCCGGCGGGTCCCGTCTCGCGGTCGCCGCGCGGCTCCGGCCCCCCAGGGGCGTGCCCGCGGTGCGCGCAGCCGCTCATGCGCGCGCCCAGCCGTGTGCGCGCGGGGGCGGCGGGCGCAGCGCCGGCTCGAGTCCCAGCGTGCGGCAGATCGCGTAGCTCAGCTCGGCGCGATTGAGCGTGTAGAAATGAAAGTCACGCACGCCGCGGGCGGCGAGCGCCTGTACCTGCTCGATCGCGACGCCGGCGGCGACCGCCAGGCGCGTGTCGGGATCGTCCTCCAGGCCCGCGAACCGCTGGTGCAGCCAGGGCGGAATGCTCGCGCCGCAGCGCGCCGCGAAGCGCAGCACCTGCGCGAAGCGCGTGATCGGCAGGATGCCGGGCACGATCGGCGCTGCGATGCCGGCCGCCGCGCACCGGTCGCGAAAGCGCAGGAACCGCTCGTTGTCGTAGAAGAACTGGGTGATGGCGCGGCTAGCCCCGAGGTCGATCTTGCGCTTGAGGTTGTCGAGGTCGGCAGCCGCGGAGCGCGCCTCGGGATGCACTTCCGGATAGGCGGCCACCGAGATGTCGAAGGGCGCGACCCGCGCCAGCCCCGCGACCAGATCCGCCGCGTAGGGGAATCCTCCGGGCGGCGGCTGCCAGCGGCTCTGCCCGTGCGGCGGATCGCCGCGCAGCGCGACCAGGTGGCGGATGCCCTGGCTCCAGTAGCCGCGCGCGATGTCGAGAATCTCGCTCTGCGTGGCGCCGACGCAGGTGAGGTGGGGCGCGCCGGTGAGCGGCGTCTCGCGCTGAATACGGGTGACGACCCGGTGGGTGCGTTCGCGGGTCGAGCCGTCCGCGCCGTAGGTGACCGAGACGAACCGCGGCGCGAGCGGGCCGAGGCGGTCGATCGATTTCCACAGCCGCGCCTCCATCTCGGCATCGGCCGGGGGAAAGAACTCGAAGGAAACGCGGATGGCCGGCGCACTCGCCGTGGCCGCATCCGCGAGCGGCCCGCCGCTCAAGGCGCGCTCCCGGCGGCGAGGCGTCCCGGGATCCCGCCCGCCGGCCGGACCGCCGCCGCCAGCACGTGCTCGCCGTCGGCTTCGATGGGACTCAGCCGCTCGCAGCGCAGTCCCGCCGCCTCGAGCAGTCGCCGCAGCCGTGCCAGCGGATGCTCGACGATGCGCTCGCGCGCGCTCTCGAGCGATTCGTAGCGCTGGAACACCCACAGGCGTCCCTGCGCAGCGAGCGCCGACCGCGCCTGCTCGAGTGCCCGGGCGAGCGCGCCCTCGCCGCTCGCCAGGTGATCGAGCAGCACCGCGTCGAAGGGCGGCCCGGCGCGTGCCAGGTCCTGCCCGGTCAGCCCCCCGGCGGTCGAGCCGAGCAGGACCCGGCAGCGAAAGCCGCGCCGCTCGGCGAAGGCGCGGGCGCTCTGCGCCGCGCGGCGCGAGTGGGCGATGGCGGTGCATTCGCGGGCGGCCGCCGCGGCGCTCGCCAGCAGTTCGAGGTGAGCCACCCCTGCGACCAGCGTCCGGCCGAGGTCCGCGCCGCCGCCGGCCTCCAGGAACTCGGCGAGCGCCCGGCCGAGACGCGAGGGTGTCCCTCCCGGCACCGCCTGGGGCGCTCCCGCAGCGGCAGCACGGCTGCGGTCGCGGGTGAGGAGCGGATCACGCCGATCGAGCGGGACGAGCAGGTCCCGCACGAAGGCCGAGGCGGCCGCGTTCTCGCTCAGCCGGTAGTGCACCCACTGGCCCTGGCGCAACCGCACGAGCAGCCCAGCCTCGCACAGGATCCGCAGGTGCCGCGAGACCCGCGGCTCGCTCTGCCCCAGCGCCTGGGCGAGGTCCGAGACCCCGAGCGCTCCCTCCCTGCAAAGCAGCAGCAGCCGCAGCCGGCTCGGCTCTCCGGCTGCGCGCAGCCAGGCCACGAGCCGTGCCGGGGGGATCAAATTCATTCAATAATTGTACATTTCTTTAATAGTAATCGACAGGCATGCTCACATTTGTTCTTCAGGGCTCAGTGGCAAGTGCGCGGCCGGGGGGCAGCTTAGACGCCGCGCTTCAGAGACAAAACTCCCTGGCAGTTCGAGTTAATGAATCGCCAGTGATCCACCGGCTGGAGAGCCATCCGCAAACAGGACCTCGACATCCACCGCATCGAAGCGATAGGGACGATGGCAGAACTCGCAGGTGACGGTCACGGCCCCCTGCTCCCGCAGCACGCCACGGACCTCGTCGGGGCCCAGGGCGCGCAGCAGGCCCGCCACCCGCCCTTCGCTGCAGCGGCACTCGAACCGTACCGGAGCGCCGCGGAAGAGCCTCAGGTCGTGGCCGGGGAAGCCCCGCGTGAGCAGCTCCTCGACCGGCGACTGCAGGATCTCGGGGGCGGTGAGGCGCTCGATGCCGCGCTCGGCGCCCTGCCAGGCGGCGATCACCTCCTCCTCCTCACCCTCGTCCCCGGGAAGCTTCTGCACGAGGATTCCGGCCCCGTGATTCTCGTCGGCGGCCAGGGCTACCCGCGTCGGCAGCTGCTCGGAAGAGGCGAAGTAAGCCTCGAGCGACTCGGCCAGCGAGCCGCCGCTCAGCGGCACGACCCCCTGGTAACGCATGCTGCGCTCCTCGTCGGCCTCGACGGTCACGGTGATGCGTCCGTCACTGCCCACCAGGCGGCGGAATACGCTCCCGCCCCCGGCATCGCCCGGCACCGCCTGCACGGCCGCGGCATCGAAGCGCGCCACGGCGCGCAGCCGGAAATCGTGGGTGCACTGGGCGACCAGCAGCCGCACCGCGCCGTTGCCCTGCAGCTGGAAAGTGAGCGTGCCGCGGAACTTGAGCGTCGCGGCGAGCAGCACCGCGGCGGCGACCGCCTCACCGAGCAGGTCGCTCACCATGCGCGGGTAATCGGCATGCGCCCGCAGCTCGCGCCAGGCGCCCTCGAGACGCACCCAGTGCCCGCGCACCGGCCGGTTCTCGAAGATGAAGCGCCGCACCTGGTCGCAAGCGGCAACGGGAAGGGGGTCCATGCAGGCACAATGGGGCACAAGCCCCGGCAACTCAACCCCGCACCCGCGCCGGCCCCGCGCCTTCAGCCGCGCAGCTTGCGCAGCAGCAGCTCGTTCAACTGCGCGGGATTGGCCTTGCCGCCGGTCGCTTTCATGACCTGGCCGACGAAGAAGCCGAAGAGTTTGTCCTTGCCGGCACGGTAATCGGCCAGCTGGCCCGGGTTGCGCGCCATCACCTCTTCGATCACGCGCTCGATGGCCGCGCTGTCGGTGATCTGCCGCAGCCCCCGCGCCTCGATCACCGCATCGGCGCTCAGCCCCCCCGACCACATGGCCTCGAACACCTCCTTGGCGAGCTTGCCGGAGATGGTGCGGTCGAGGAGGCGCGCGAGCAGCCCGGCGAGGCGCGCCGGCGGCATCCGCCCGCAGGAGATCTCGAGGTTCTCGCGGTTGAGCACCGCGGCGAGCTCGCCCATGACCCAGTTCGCCGCGAGCTTCGGCTCCTGCGGCGCCGCGCGCACCAGCTCCTCGTAGTAGTCCGCGAGATCGCGGCTCGCGGTCAGCACCCCGGCGTCGTAAGCCGAGAGCCCGTACTGCGCCGTGAAGCGCGCCGCCTTCTGATCGGGCAGCTCCGGCAGCGTCGCCCGCACCGCTTCGATGAACGCGGCGTCGAGCACCACCGGCAGCAGGTCCGGATCGGGAAAGTAGCGGTAGTCGTTGGCCTCTTCCTTGGTGCGCATCGAGCGCGTCTCGCCCTTGTCGGGATCGTAGAGGCGCGTCTCCTGCACCACCCTGCCGCCGGATTCCAGGATCTCGATCTGGCGGGCGACCTCGTGGTTGATGGCGCGCTCGACGAAGCGGAAGGAGTTCAGATTCTTGATCTCCGCGCGCGTGCCGAATTCCCGCGCCCCGCTGCGGCGCACCGAGACGTTGGCGTCGCAGCGGAACGAGCCCTCCTGCATGTTGCCGTCGCAGATCTCCAGATAGCGCACCAGGGTGTGCATCTTCTTCATGTAGGCAACCGCCTCCTTCGCCGAGCGCAGGTCGGGCTCGGAGACGATCTCCACCAGCGGCGTGCCGGCCCGGTTCAGGTCGATGCCGCTCACCCCCGGCAGCCCTTCGTGCAGCGACTTGCCGGCATCCTCCTCGAGGTGCGCACGCGTGATGCCGATGCGCTTCACGCTGCCATCCTCGAGCACGATATCGAGCGAGCCGCGGGCCACGATCGGCAGCTCGTACTGGCTGATCTGATAGCCCTTCGGCAGGTCGGGGTAGAAGTAGTTCTTGCGGGCGAACACCGAGCTCGGCGCGATCCGGGCGTTGATCGCCAGCCCGAGCTTCACCGCCATGCGCACCGCCGCGCCGTTCAGCACCGGCAGCACGCCGGGGTAGCCGAGATCGACCAGGTTCGCCTGGGCGTTGGGGGGCGCGCCGTAGGCGGTCGCCGAGCCGGAGAAGATCTTCGAGCGCGTAGCGAGCTGCGCGTGGATCTCGAGCCCGATCACCGTCTCCCAGGCGCTCATGCGTAGCCCTGCGGAATGCGCCGGTGCCAGTCGGTGGCGCGCTGATAGGCGTGGGCGGCGGCGAGCACGCGCGCCTCGCCGAAGTGCGGACCGACGATCTGCAGCCCCACCGGCAGGCCCTGCACGAAGCCGCAGGGGATCGAGGCTGCGGGGAGCCCGGCGAGATTGGCGCCGATGGTGTAGATATCGTTCAGATACATGGTGATGGGATCGGCGGTCTTGGCGCCGAGGGGGAAGGCCGGCGTCGGGGTGGTCGGGCCCATGAGCACGTCGACGCTCTCAAAGGCGCGCATGAAATCGGCGTTGATGAGCTGCCGCACGCGCTGCGCCTTGAGATAGTAGGCGTCGTAGTAGCCGGCCGAGAGGACGTAGGTGCCGGTCATGATGCGCCGCTTGACCTCGGCGCCGAACCCCTCGGCCCGCGAGCGCCGGTACAGGTCCATGAGATCGCGCGGGTTCTCGCAGCGATGGCCGTAGCGCACGCCGTCGTAGCGCGCCAGGTTCGAGGAGCACTCCGCCGGCGCCACCACGTAGTACACCGGCACCGAGAGCGGCAGGTTCGGCAGGCTCACCTCGCTCAGCTTTGCCCCGGCGCGCTGGTACACGCCGAGCGCCTCGCGCACGCAGCGCTCGTTCTCCGCGTCGAGGCCCTTGTCGAAGAACTCCTTGAGCAGCCCGATCCGCAGCCCCGCGACCGGCTGCGCGAGCAGGGCCACGTAATCCGGCACCGGCGTGTCGACGCTGGTCGAGTCGGCCGCATCGAACCCGGCCATCTCGCGCAGCAGGAGCGCGGCGTCGGCCGCGTCGGTGGTGAGCACGCCGCCCTGATCGAGGCTGGAGGCGAAGGCCACCATTCCGTAGCGCGACACCCGTCCGTAGGTCGGCTTCAGCCCCGTGATCCCGCAGAGCGCCGCGGGCTGGCGGATCGAGCCGCCGGTGTCGGTGGCGGTGGCCGCCGGCACCAGCCGCGCGGCCACCGCCGCCGCCGAGCCGCCCGAGGAGCCGCCCGGCACGAGCGCGGGGTTCCAGGGGTTGCGCACCGGGCCGTAATAACTGGTCTCATTCGAGGAACCCATGGCGAACTCGTCCATGTTCGTCTTGCCGAGCATCACCGCTCCGGCGGCCCTGAGCCTCGCGACCACGGTGGCGTCGTAGGGGGCGACGAAGTTGTCGAGCATGTGCGAGCCGCAGGATGTACGCACGCCGCGGGTGCAGAACAGATCCTTGTGGGCGATCGGCACGCCGGTGAGCGCGCCGCCGCCACCGGCGGCGAGGGTGCGGTCGGCGGCCGCGGCGTCGGCCGCGTCGGTGGTGAGCACGCCGCCCTGA
>DASSQU010000432.1:0-5243 GCA_035702325.1 Steroidobacteraceae bacterium | reverse complement strand
TCGCCGCGGTGGTGGCGGCCGCCGCACAGGCGGCCGGCCGGCCGGTGCCGGCGCACCTCGAGGCGGCGGTGCACGCGGCGCAGGTGAGCGACGCCCACCGGGCGGTGGCGCGCGCGCTGCTCAGCGGCGAGAAGCGCGCAGTCTGGCTCGGGGCGCTCGCCGCGCGTCACGCCGCGTTCGCCGACCTGCGCGCGCTCGCCGCCGCGCTGGCGCAGCTCGCCGGCGCCTCGCTCGGGCGGCTGGCCGAGGGCGGTAACGGCGTCGGCGCCTATCTCGCCGGCGCGCTGCCGCACCGCGAGGCGGGCGGCAAGGCGGTGGCCGAGCCGGGACTGACGGCGCGCGACATGCTCCGGCGGCCGCTGCGCGCCTGCGTGCTGGTCGGCGGCATCGAGCCTTCGATCGATGCGCTCGACGCCGACAGCTCAGCCGTGCTCGGCCGGGCGGAGCTGGTGATCGCTCTCACGCCGTTCGCCGGCGCGGAGCTGCGGCGTGTGGCGCACGTGCTGCTGCCGATCGGCACTTTCGCCGAAGTCCCGGGCACCTACGTCAACTGTGAGGGGCTGTGGCAGAGCCAGGAGGCGGCCGCAGCGCTGGTGGGTGCGGCGCGACCCGGCTGGAAGGTGCTGCGGGTGCTCGGCAACCTGCTCGGGATCGCCGGCTTCGAGTACCAGTCTTGCGCGGAGGTGCGCGCGGAGCTCGAGCGGGCCTGCGCCGCTCTCGTGCCGCGCGGCTACGCCGGCACGCACGTGGTGACGGCTGCCGCGGCCGCTGCCGGCGGGGCCGGGCTCGTCGACGTGCCGATGTACCAGACGGACGCACTGGTGCGCCGCGCACCCGCGCTGCAGAAGACCCGCGAGGGGCGCACGCCCCCGGCGAGCTACTGAGGGGCGGAATCCGCGTGCAGCAACTGGTGAATCTGTGGCTCGCGCTTCCCGACTACGGCCGCTCGACCGTGTGGATCGTGGTCATCACCGTGGTGCTGATCGTCAGCGTCGCGCTGCTCACGCTGTGGGAGCGCAAGGTGATCGGCTGGATGCAGCTGCGCCGCGGTCCGAACCGCGTGCGCCTGTTCGGACTGCTGCCCGGCCTCGGCCAGCCGTTCGCCGACGTGGTGAAGCTGCTGCTGAAGGAAGTGGTGGTGCCGGCCAACGCCAACCGCCTGCTGTTCCGCCTCGCGCCGCTGATTGCGCTCATTCCGGCCTTCGCCGCCTGGGCGGTGATTCCGCTCTCGCCCGAGGTGGTGGTGTCGCAGGCCGACGCGGGGCTGCTGTACCTGCTGTCGCTCACCTCGATGGGGGTCTACGGGGTGATCGTGGCCGGCTGGGCGACCAATTCCAAGTACGCCTTCCTCGGGGCGATGCGCTCGGCCGCCCAGATGGTCGCCTACGAGATCGCCATGGGCTTCGCGCTGGTCGGCGTCCTCATGGCCACCGGCAGCATGAATCTCGGCACCATCGTGCGCACCCAGGAGGGCGGCCTGCTGTCGTGGAACTGGTTCTGGCTGTTTCCGCTGCTGGTGGTGTACTTCATCTCCGGCGTAGCGGAGACCAATCGCGCGCCCTTCGACGTCGCCGAGGGCGAGTCGGAGATCGTCGCGGGCTTTCACGTCGAGTACTCGGGGATCGCGTTTGCGCTGTTCTTCCTGGCCGAATACGCCAACATGATCCTCATCTCGGCTCTCACCGCGGTGTTCTTCTTCGGCGGCTGGCAGGCGCCTTTCCAGGGCTGGCCGGGACTCGGCGCGACCTTCCTCGGCCGCCCCGGTTTCCTGTGGTTCGGCCTCAAGGTGTTCGTGCTGCTGTTCCTGTTTCTGTGGTTCCGCGCCACCTTCCCGCGTTACCGCTATGACCAGATCATGCGGCTCGGCTGGAAGGCGCTCATCCCGGTGACGCTGGTGTGGATCGGCGTGGAGATGCTGCTCGCGGTGTATCGCATCGGGCCCTGGGCGCGTCCCTGGTACCGGTGACGGAGGCGGCGCCCGTGCGAGTGAATCCGCTGAAGACCTTCCTGCTGCCGGAGCTGATCAAGGGGCTGCTGGTCACGGCGCGCACCTTCGTCACGACCAAGTACACGCTCAACTACCCGGAAGAGAAGACGCCGCAGTCGCCGCGCTTTCGCGGGCTGCATGCGCTGCGCCGCTACCCGAACGGCCAGGAGCGCTGCATCGCCTGCAAACTGTGCGAGGCGGTGTGCCCGGCGGTGTGCATCACCATCGATTCGGAGGTGGCCGCCGACGGCACCCGGCGCACCGCGCGCTACGACATCGACCTCTTCAAGTGCATCTACTGCGGCTTCTGCGAGGAGGCCTGCCCGGTGGACGCCATCGTGCTCACCCGCATCCACGAGTACCACATGGAGCGGCGCGGGGAGAACATCATGACCAAGGACAAGCTGCTGGCGGTCGGCGAGCGTTACGAGGCGATGATCGCCGCCGACAAGGCCGCGGACGCTCCCGACCGATGAGCGCGCGCGCCACAGCGCGGGCGGCAGGCCCGGACCCATGCTGATCCAGGCGCTGTTCTACCTGTTCGCCGCGATCCTGGTGCTGGCGGCGCTCGGCGTGATCACCGCACGCAACCCGGTGCACTCGGCCCTCGCCCTGGTGATGTGCTTCGTCACCTCGGCGGCGATCTGGCTGCTGATCGAGGCGGAGTTCCTCGCGGTGGTGCTGGTGCTGGTGTATGTCGGCGCCGTGATGGTGCTGTTCCTGTTCGTGGTGATGATGCTCGACATCAACCTGGCGGAACTGCGCCAGGGCTTCACCCGCTTCGCCTGGCTCGGCTGGCTCACCTCGCTCGCGGTGATCGTGGAGATCGTCGGCGTGATCTGGGGGCGCGGCGGCCTCGGCATCGACGCCGGCCACGGCGGCACTCCGGAGCCGGCCGGCTACAGCAATACGCTCGAGCTCGGCCGCGCGCTCTACACCCGCTACGGCTATCCGCTCGAGCTCGCCGCGGTGCTGCTGCTGGTGGCGATCGTCGCGGCGATCGCCCTCACCATGCGGCGCCGGGCCGGGCTCAAGTACCAGGACATCGGCGCGCAGGTTGCGGTGCGGCGCGAGCAGCGCGTGCGGCTCGTCAGGATGGATACGGAGCAGGACTCATGATCACCCTCGCCCAGCTGCTGACGCTCTCCGGCGTGCTGTTCGCGCTCGCGGTCGCGGGTGTGTTCCTCAACCGCAAGAACGTCATCCTGCTGCTGATGTGCGTCGAGCTGCTGCTGCTGGCCGCCAATTTCAACTTCATCGCCTTCTCGCGCTACCTCAACGACGTGAACGGCCAGGTGTTCGTGTTCTTCATCCTCACGGTGGCGGCGGCCGAGTCCGCCATCGGGCTCGCGATCCTGGTGGTGCTGTTCCGCGAGCGGCGCACCATCAACGTCGAAGACCTGAACACTCTCAAGGGCTGACGACGCGCACATGAACCCGACGGTGCTGCTGCTGATACCGCTGCTGCCGCTCCTGGCCGCGGTCGTCGCCGGGGTGGGCGGGCGCCTGATCGGGCGCGCCGGCGCGCACTGGGTCACCTGCGTGGCGGTGGCGATCTCCTGCGCGCTGTCGCTGCTGGTGCTCAAGCACAGCTTCCTCGACGGGGCGCCGGCCTACGACGCCCCCGTGTACAGCTGGCTGGTGAGCGATGGTCTGCCCATCGACGTCGGCTTCCTCGTCGACCGCCTGACGGCGCTGATGATCGCCGTGGTGACCTTCGTGTCGCTGTGCGTGCACGTCTACACCATCGGCTACATGGCCGACGACCCCGGCTACGCGCGCTTCTTCAGCTACATCTCGCTGTTCACGTTTTCGATGCTGATGCTGGTGATGGCGAACAACTTCATGCAGCTGTTCTTCGGCTGGGAAGCGGTCGGCATGGTCTCGTACCTGCTGATCGGCTTCTGGTACACGCGTCCGAGCGCGACCTTCGCCGCGCTGAAGGCCTTCATCGTCAATCGCATCGGCGACTTCGGCTTCGTGCTCGGCATCGCCGGCGTCGCCTACTTCACCCACTCGCTCGCCTACCGGGACGCGTTTGCGGCCGCACCGCAGCTCGCCCATGCCCTGGTGCCGCTCGGCGCGAATTCCAGCGTCGGCGCGCTGACCCTCATCTGCGTGTGCCTGTTCGTCGGGGCAATGGGCAAGTCGGCGCAGGTGCCGCTGCACGTGTGGCTGCCCGACTCGATGGAGGGCCCGACACCGATCTCGGCGCTGATCCACGCCGCCACCATGGTGACCGCGGGCATCTTCATGGTGGCGCGCATGTCGCCGCTGTTCGAGTACTCGGAAGCGGCGCTGACGTTCGTGCTGGTGATCGGTGCCACCACCGCGTTCTTCATGGGACTGCTCGGGGTGGTCAACAACGACATCAAGCGCGTGATCGCCTACTCGACGCTGTCGCAGCTCGGTTACATGACGGTGGCACTCGGCGTATCGGCCTACGGCGCGGCGATCTTCCACCTGATGACCCACGCCTTCTTCAAGGCGCTGCTGTTTCTCGCCGCGGGCTCGGTCATCATCGCCATGCATCACGAGCAGGACATGCGCCGCATGGGCGGGCTGGCGAAGTACCTGCCGGTGACCGCGGTGACCTGCTGGATCGGCGCGCTGGCGCTCGTCGGCACGCCGTTCTTCTCCGGCTTCTACTCCAAGGACGCGATCATCGAGGCGGTGCGCGAGTCGCACCGCTTCGGCGCGGGCTTCGCCTACTGGTGCGTGCTCGGCGGGGTGTTCGTCACCGCGCTCTACACCTTCCGCCTGCTGTTCCTCACCTTCCACGGGCCGGAGCGCTTCCGCGCCGCCCATGGCGGGCACGGCGCGGGCGGCGAGGGGCAGGCCGGGCACGGCGGCGCGCCGCACGAGAGCCCGGCGGTGGTGACGGTGCCGCTGGTCGCGCTCGCGATCCCGTCGCTCGTCATCGGCTGGTTCACGGCGCGTGCGGTGCTGTTCGGCGGCTACTACGGCGGCTCGATCGTGGTGCTGCCGGCGAACGACGTGCTCGGCAGGCTGGCCGCAGACTTCGGCGGACCGGTGCGCTTTGCGCTTCACGGGCTCGTCGCGCCGCCCTTTCTGTTCGCCCTCGCCGGGGCGGCGACCGCCTGGGCCTGCTTCCTGAGGCGCCCGGAGTGGGCCGGCGAGGCGGCGCGCCGCGCGCGGCTGCTGTACACGGTGCTCACGCACAAATACGGCTTCGACTGGCTGTACGAGCGCGTGGTGGCGGCGCTCACCCGCGGCGTCGGCATCGGGCTGTGGA
>DASSQU010000431.1:0-2167 GCA_035702325.1 Steroidobacteraceae bacterium | reverse complement strand
TACCGCGACTCTCGGCTTGCTCGCCGCGCACGGGTTCCGCTGGGCGGCGAGCAGCGCCGCGGTGCTGCGCGGCAGCCTCGAGGCGAGCGGCCACCGCGAGGCGGCACAGGATCCGCTGAGCTACCACCGGCCCTACCGTGCGCACGGCACCGGCATCGATTGCTTCTTCCGCGACGACGTGCTCTCCGACCTCATCGGCTTCACTTATGCGACCTGGCACGGCGACGACGCCGCCCATAACCTGGTGAGCGAGCTCGCCCGGCTGGCGCAGCGCTGCCAGGGAAACCCCGACCACGCGGTGCTCATCGCGCTCGATGGGGAGAACGCCTGGGAGCACTACCCGTTCAACGGCTACTACTTCCTCAGGGCGCTCTACGCGCTGCTGGTCGAGCACCCGCTGCTCGAGCTCACCACGGTCTCGGGCTGCCTGGCGCGCGGCCTGAGGGCCGCGCCGCTGCCGCGGCTCGCCGCGGGCAGCTGGGTGCACGGCACGCTCGCCACCTGGATCGGAGAGGCGGGCAAGAACCGCGCCTGGGACCTGCTGTGCGAAGCGAAGGCGGCCTTCGACCGCGTCATGCGCCAGGCTGCTCCCGATCCCGAGCAATGCGCCGCGGCGGTTCGGCAGCTGGCGCTGTGCGAGGGCTCGGACTGGTTCTGGTGGTTCGGCGACTACAACCCGGCGGAGGCCGTGGGCCAGTTCGACCGTCTCTACCGCCGGCAGCTGATGACGCTCTACCGGCGGCTGAACCTCGATGCTCCCGCGGCCCTCGCACAGCCGATCTCCTCGGGCAACGGCTCGCCCGAGCACGGCGGCGTCATGCGGCGCGCCAGCGCCTGAGCGGGGCGAGGGCTCCGCGTGGCTGCCATGCGCCTGCCCGTGTTCGACCGGCGCCGCGCCGGCGTGCTCCTGCCGCTCTCGGCGCTCGGCGCGCCGCTCGGGGCGGGCGGGCGCGCCTTCGTCGACTGGCTCGCCGCCGCGGGCTTTTCCGTGTGGCAGGTTCTGCCGCTCGGTCCGGCGGGTGCCGACGGCTCACCCTACTGGGTGCGCTCGGACTGGGCCGGCGATCCGTGCTATCTCGATCCGGCCGAGCTTCCCGACGCGGGCGCACCGGCCGAGGCGGAGTTTCGCGCGCACTCGGCGCCGTGGCTGCCCGACTACGCGCTGTTCGAGGCGCTGACGCGGGCGCAGGGAGGCAAGCCCTTCTGGTGCTGGCCGCCGCCGCTGCGCGACCGGGCGCCGACGGCGCTCGCGGCGGCGCGGCGCGAGCTCGCCGGCGAGCTCGAGCGCATCGAGCGCGAGCAGTATGCCTTCCACTGCCAGTGGGCACGGCTGCGCGAGCACGCGCATGCGCGCGGCGTGCGGCTGTTCGGCGACCTGCCTTTCTACGTCGCGCCCTCCTCGGTGGACACCTGGAGGAATCGCGCGCTGTTTCAGCTCACCCCCGATGGCGCGCCGGCGGTGGTCGGCGGCGTGCCACCGGATTACTTCTCGCACCTCGGGCAGCTGTGGGGCAACCCGGCGTACGACTGGCATGCCCAGCGACGTGCACAGTTCGCCTGGTGGTGCGCCCGGGTGCGCGCCCAGCTCGAGCGTCTCGACCTGCTGCGTCTCGATCACTTCCGCGGGTTGGCCGCCTGCTGGATCGTGCCCGCCGGGGCGCCGGATGCCCGCGGGGGCACCTGGCACGCGACGCCGGGGGCCGAGCTGCTGCAGCGGCTGCAGGAGGAGTTCAGCGACCTGCCGCTGGTCGCCGAGGACCTCGGCCTCATCACGCCCGACGTGCTTGCGCTCAAGGACGGATTCGGCCTGCCGGGCATGCGCGTGCTGCAGTTCGCCTTCGACGGCGACGCCGCGAATCCGCACCTGCCCCACCGGCACGAGCGCGGCTGCGTCGTGTACACGGGCACGCACGACAACGACACGCTGCGCGGCTGGTGTGCGCGGCTCGATGCGGACAGCGCCGCCCGCGTCGGCTTCTATCTCGACGCGGCAGCCGAACGGGTTCCGGCCGCGCTGATCCGCGCTGCGCTCGGCTCGGTGGCGCAGCTCGCGGTCGTGCCGGCCCAGGACCTGCTGGGGCTCGGACCGGAGGCACGTCTCAACACGCCGGGCACGGTGAGCGGCAACTGGAGCTGGCGGCTGCCGCCCGGGGCGCTCACCGCCGAG
>DASSQU010000430.1:0-4595 GCA_035702325.1 Steroidobacteraceae bacterium | reverse complement strand
GATCGATGGCGTCGGGCGTCGTCCCCAGGATGGGGACCGACAGCTCGTCGAGCGGGACGGCCAGCTTGAGCGGGGTCTGGCCGCCGTACTGCACGATCACGCCCTTGGGCTTCTCCAGCTCGACGATCTCCAGCACGTCCTCCAGCGTGAGCGGCTCGAAGTACAGGCGGTCGGAGGTGTCGTAGTCGGTCGAGACGGTTTCCGGGTTGCAGTTGACCATGATGGTCTCGAACCCGTCCTCGCGCAGCGCCAGCGCAGCATGCACGCAGCAGTAGTCGAACTCGATGCCCTGGCCGATGCGGTTCGGGCCGCCGCCGAGGATCATGATCTTGCGGCGGTTCGTCGGCTGCGCCTCGCACTCCTCTTCGTACGTGGAGTACATGTACGCGGTGCGCGTGGCGAACTCCGCGGCGCAGGTGTCGACGCGTTTGAACACCGGGCGCAGGCCGAGCGCGTGCCTGCGCCCGCGGACTTCACTTTCGGTGACCTTGAGCAGGTGCGCGAGCACGGCTTCGGCGCGCTCACCGCCGAGCGGTTGCGGGCGCTGAAGCGCCGGGGCTTCTCCGACGGCCGCTTAGGCAGGCTGCTCGACATGCCGGAGAAAGCGCTGCGCGACAAGCGCCACGAGCTCGGCATCGTGCCGGTCTACAAGCGTGTCGACACCTGCGCGGCCGAGTTCGCCACCTCCACGGCCTACATGTACTCGACCTACGAGGAGGAATGCGAGGCCAACCCGACGTCGAAGCGCAAGATCATGATCCTCGGCGGGGGACCGAACCGCATCGGACAGGGCATCGAGTTCGATTACTGCTGCGTGCACGCGGCGCTGCAGCTGCGCGACGACGGGTTCGAGACCATCATGGTCAACTGCAACCCGGAAACCGTGTCGACCGATTACGACACTTCCGATCGCCTGTACTTCGAGCCGCTCACCCTCGAGGACGTCCTCGAGGTCCTCGCCAGGGAGAAGCCCGAGGGCGTCATCGTGCAGTTCGGCGGCCAGACGCCGCTCAAGCTGTCGCGGGCGCTGGAAGCGGCCGGGGCGCCGATCATCGGCACCTCGCCCGACTCGATCGACATCGCCGAGGACCGCGAGCGCTTCCAGGTGCTGGTGCGCGGGCTCGGGCTCAAGCAGCCCGCCAACGCCACCGCGCGCACCGAGGACCAGGGCGTGCGCCTGGCGCGCGAGGTGGGCTTTCCGCTCATCGTGCGCCCCTCCTACGTGCTCGGCGGCCGGGCGATGGAGGTGGTATTCGGCGAGGACGACCTGCGCGCCTACATGACGAGCGCGGTGCAGGTCTCGAACGACAGCCCCGTGCTGCTCGACCGCTTCCTCGACCTCGCCATCGAGGTCGACGTCGACGCGGTGTGCGACGGCGATGACGTGCTGATCGGCGGCATCATGGAGCACATCGAGCAGGCGGGCGTGCATTCGGGCGATTCGGGCTGCTCGCTGCCGCCGGCGAGCCTCACGCGCGAGCTGCAGTCGGAGCTGCGCGAGCAGACGCGCCGGCTGGCCCGGGCGCTGAACGTCGTCGGCCTGATGAACGTGCAGTTCGCGATCCAGGCGGGCGTCATCTACGTGCTGGAAGTGAATCCGCGCGCCTCGCGCACCGTGCCGTTCGTCTCCAAGGCGACCGGGCTGCCGCTCGCCAAGATCGCCGCGCGCGTCATGACGGGCCGCAAGCTCAAGCAGCTGGTCGGCGCGATGGAGCGCGTGCCGCATTATTTCTCCGTCAAGGAGGCGGTGTTTCCCTTCGTCAAGTTCCCCGAGGCCGATCCGATCCTCGGCCCGGAGATGAAGTCCACCGGCGAGGTGATGGGGACCGGGCGCACCTTCGGCGAGGCCTACGCCAAGGCGCAGAGCGCCTCGGGCGTAATCCTGCCGCGCAAGGGCGTGTGCTTCATCAGCGTCCGCGACCGTGACAAGCCCGGCGCGGTGCAGCTCGCCCGCAAGCTGAGCGAGCGCGGCTTCGAGCTGCTCGCCACCGAGGGTACGGCGCGCTCGCTCAGCGAGGCGGGGGTCGCCTGCCGGCGCGTCAACAAGGTACGCGAGGGACGGCCGCACATCGTCGACATGATCAAGAACGATGAGATCGACCTGATCGTCAACACCACCGAGGGCAAGCAGGCGATCCGCGAGTCGCATTCGATCCGGCGCGAGGCGGTGCACCGCCATGTCACCTATTACACGACGGTGGCGGCGGGACTGGCCACCTGCGAGGCACTCGATCATCTCGACGAGGTCGAGGTCAACCGGCTGCAGGACCTGCATCTCGAGGCGGCCGCCTCATGAGGCGCACCCCCATGACGCGGCGCGGCGCCGAGGCGCTGCGTGCGGAGCTCAAGCGCCTCAAGAGCGAGGACCGGCCCCGCATCATCAGGGCGATCGCCGAGGCGCGCGGGCACGGCGACCTGTCGGAGAACGCCGAGTATCACGCGGCGCGCGAGCAACAGGGCTTCATCGAGGGGCGCATCACCGAAATCGAGCGCAAGCTCGCCAATGCCGAGATAATCGATCCGGCGACGCTCCCCGACACCGGCAAGGTGGTCTTCGGTGCCACCGTCGAGCTCGAAGATCAGGCCGGCGGCGCGCGCGTCGTCTACCAGATCGCCGGCGAGGACGAAGCGGACATTCGCGCGGGGCGCATCTCGGTCACCTCGCCCATTGCCCGTGCGCTGATCGGCAAGGCCGTGGGCGAGGTCGTGGACGTGGCGGCCCCCGGCGGCACGCGCTCCTACGAAATTGTCGCGGTGCGCTTCGGGTAGGGGGCGCGCCGCGCGCGCGCCGGCGCACTCAGGCGTCCGGCAGCAGGATGCGCGGCAGCCCGACGTTCGGCCGGTAGAGCACCGCCACGTTGCCGACGCGCTGCACGAGCGCGCTGCCGGTGCGGGCGGCGAGCCCCCGGAGCAACTCCTCGCGCGCCGCGCGGTCGCCCCCCGGGGTCTTCACCTTGATGAGCTCGTGGTCGCGCAGCGCGCGCGCGGCCTCGAGCACCACCGCCTCGGTCAGGCCGGCGTTGCCGAGCCGTACGACCGGCTTGAGAGCGTGGGCGAGCCGGCGCAGGTGGCGGCGCTGGCGCTCGGAGAGCGCCGTGGCCGAAGGCGCCCGATCGTGCGCATTGGTCCCCATCCGTTCATTCTATGACCCGCCGGACCCGCAGCAGCCACCGCTGGCTGAAAGAGCACTTCTCGGACCCCTATGTGCAGCAGGCGCGGGACCAGGGCTGGCGCTCGCGCGCGGTGTTCAAGCTCGAGGAAATCGACCGCCGGGAGAGACTGCTGAAGCCGGGGTGCGTGTGCCTGGATCTCGGGGCTGCGCCGGGCGCCTGGAGCCAGTACGCCCGCCGCCGCGCGGGCCCGAAGGGCCGGATCATCGCCACCGACCTGCTGCAGATGCAGGAGGTGCCGGGCGTCGAGTTCGTCCCGGGGGACATCCGCGAGCCCGAGGTCTTCGGGCGCGTGCTGGCGCTCGCGCCGGCGGGACAGGTGGACCTGGTGCTCTCGGACATGGCGCCGTCCTTCAGCGGGGTCGACAGCATCGATCAGCCGCGCTCGATGGAGCTCGGCGAGCTCGCCCTGGAGATGGCCGTGCGCGTCTTGAAGCCGGGTGGGAGCGCCCTGATCAAGGTCTTTCAGGGATCCGGCTTCGAGGAGCTGGTACGCAAGGCACGGGGCGCATTCGGGCGTGTGAAGCTGGTCAAACCCCGTGCCTCACGGGCCCGCAGCCCCGAGATCTACCTGCTGGCCATGCAGTTTCGCTTGGTGTAGGTTGACCCGGAGCCCCCTGCCCGGCGCTCAACCGAAGGACGGAAGCCTTTGAACGATTTGACAAAGAACATCCTGCTGTGGGTCGTGATCGTGATCGTGCTGCTGCTGGTGTTCAGCCGCTACATGCCGACCGTCGGTCAGCCCCAGGAGGTCGCGTACTCGACCTTCCTCGAGGACGTCAAGGCGGGCCGCGTCGACTCGGTGGTGCTGCAGGGCGAGATGATCTACGGGGAGCGCAAGGACAAGTCCGCCTTCAAGACCTTCAATCCCGAGACCGATTACACCGCGCTCATCGGCGCGCTCGAGAAGGCCGACGTGCGCATCGAGGGGCGAGCGCCGAAACAGCCGAACTACATGGGCCAGCTGCTGCTGCAGCTGGCGCCGGCCCTGCTGCTGATCGTGGTGTTCGTGTACATGCTGCGGCAGATGCAGGGCGCCTCGGGGGGCCGCGGCGCCATGTCCTTCGGCAAGAGCCGGGCGCGGCTGCTGGGGGAGGATCAGGTGAACGTCACTTTCGCCGACGTGGCGGGAGTCGACGAGGCGAAGCAGGAGGTGGGCGAGATCGTCGACTTCCTCAAGGACCCGGGTAAGTTCCAGAAGCTCGGCGGCAAGATCCCCAAGGGCGTGCTCATGGTGGGCTCACCGGGTACCGGCAAGACGCTGCTCGCGCGCGCCATCGCCGGCGAGGCCAAGGTGCCGTTCTTCACCATCTCGGGCTCCGACTTCGTCGAGATGTTCGTCGGCGTCGGCGCCTCGCGCGTGCGCGACATGTTCGAGCAGGCGAAGAAGCACGCGCCGTGCATCATCTTCATCGACGAGATCGA
>DASSQU010000429.1:0-2994 GCA_035702325.1 Steroidobacteraceae bacterium | reverse complement strand
GTGCGCGGCCCGAGCAGCGCCAGGAACTCCGCGTGCAGCACCTCGCCGCGGCGGTTGATCGGCGCCACTCTGAGTGTGCAGCCGGTCTGCTCGCACACCATCTGCCACGGCACGATGTTGGCGTGGTGCTCGAGGGCGCTGATCAGGATCTCGTCACCGGGCCCGAAGCGCGGGCGGGCGTAGCTCTGCGCCACCAGGTTGATCGCCTCGGTGGTGCCGCGCACGAAGACGATCTCGCGCATCGAGCGCGCGCCGACGAAGCGCCGCACGCGCTCGCGCGCGCCTTCGTAGGCGGAGGTGGCCGCCTGGCTGAGCGCGTGCACGCCGCGGTGCACGTTGGCGTGCGAGTGGGTCTCGTAGTCCTCGACCGCACGCAGCACGGCGAGCGGGCGCTGCGCGGAGGCGGCACTGTCGAGGTACACGAGCGGGTGGCCGTTGACGTAGGTTGCGAGGATCGGAAAGTCGCGCCGCACCCGCTCGGCGTCGTAGGCGGGTGCGCCGCCCGGCAGCGGCACGCGCGCGGCCATTACGGCGACTCCCCGGGCGCGGCGCCGTCCTGCATCCGGGCGGCGAGACGCTGCTCGATCCCGCGGCGCAGTTCCGGCTCGCCGATCCTGGCGAACACGTCGCCGAGGAACGCCCACTTGAGCAGCCGCTGCGCGCTGGCCGGCTCCAGCCCGCGCGCCAGCAGGTAGAACAGCATGTCGTCGTCGAGCTTGCCGGCGGTCGCCCCGTGACTGCAGCGCACCTCGTCGGTGTAGATCTCCAGCTGCGGCCGCACGTCGATCTCGGCTTGCGGGCCGGCCAGCAGCCCGCGCAGGGACTGGCGCGAGTCGGTGCCGGCGGCCTGCCGCGCCACCACGATCTTGCCGTTGAAGGCGACGCGCGCCTGTCCGGCCGCGATGCCGCGGAAGATCTGCTCGGTGCGGGTCCGCGGCGCGAGGTGCTCGACCAGGGCGAAGGCGTCCTGTACCTGGTGGCGGTCGCCGAGTGCCAGCGCCGCGAGCGCGAGGTCGGCGCGCTCGCCGGCGAGCTGCACGCGCAGCGTCGCGCGGGCCGACTGTGCACCGCTGGCGATGCCGTGCAGCCGGTAGGCCGCGTCGGCGGCGAGTACCGCCGACAGCGTGTCGAACAGGATCGCGCCGGGGGCGAGCTCCTGCAGCCGGTAATGGTGCAGCGTCGCGCCGGCGCCGAGCACGACGGTGACGGCGCTGGTGACGAAGCTCGCGGCCGCAGCGGCGCTCGCGTGCCGCTCGACGAGGGTGAGCTCGGCGCGCGGCTCGAGCTCGAGCTCGATACGCGGATAGGAGGCCCCGAGCCCGGCGTCGGCGGAGGCGAGGAACAGGAGCTCGAGGCGCGCCGCCGCGCCGGCGCCCGCCGGCACCGCGAGCGCCGCGCCGTCGGTGGCGAAGGCCTCGTTGAGCAGCGCGAAGCGCTGATCGGCATCGGCTGCGCCGGCTGCACGCGTCGCTCCGTCCGCCAGCCCCGGGTGCCGGCCGTCCGGAGCGGTGGCGAGCGGCCGCACGCGCACGGCGGTGGCGTCGAGCGGGGCCGAGAGCGGCGGCGCGAACGCGCCGTCGACGAACACGTAACGCGCGTATCCCGGCAGCGGCGGCGGCAGGTCGGCGGCGCGCAGCGCTGCCGGCATCTGTTCCGCCGCGCCGAGCAGCGCCGGCGTGAAAGTGAGGCGCTCGAGCGGGCGCAGGTTCGCGTAGCGCCAGTTCTCGTCGCGCCCGAGGGGCAGCCCGACGCAGGCGAGCGTCTCGGCGGCTGCGCGCCGGCGGGCGGTTCCGGGCAGGTGCGCGGGCAGCGCACGCACCGCGCGCGAGTGCTGCTCGGAGATGCGGGTGATGAGCGCGCTGTCCATGCTCGCCTCAGGCGGCCGCGCCGCTCACCCAGTCGTAGCCGCGCCGCTCGAGCTCGAGCGCGAGCGTGCGGTCGCCGCTGCGAGCGATGCGTCCGCGCACCAGCACGTGCACGACGTCCGGGATCACGTACTCGAGCAGCCGCTGGTAATGCGTCACCAGGACGCAGGCACGCTCCGGCGAGCGCAGCGAATCGATGCCGGCCGCCACCACCTTGAGCGCGTCGATGTCGAGCCCGGAGTCGGTCTCGTCGAGGATCGCCAGGCGCGGCTCGAGCACCAGCATCTGCAGAATCTCGTTACGCTTCTTCTCGCCGCCGGAGAAGCCCTCGTTCACGCCGCGCGACAGGAAGCTGTCCTCGATGTGCATGAGCTTCATCTTCTCGCGCACCAGCCCCAGGAACTCGAAGGCGTCGACTTCCGGCAGACCGCGCTCCTTGCGTACGGCGTTCACCGCCGCCTTGAGCAGGTAGACGTTGTTCACCCCGGGGATCTCCACCGGGTATTGGAAGCCGAGAAACACCCCGGCCCGGGCGCGCTCCTCCGGGGCGAGCGCGAGGAGGTCGCGTCCCTGGTAGCTGACGGTGCCGCCGGTGATCTCATAGCCGGGGCGTCCCGCGAGCACGTGCGCCAGCGTACTCTTGCCCGAGCCGTTCGGTCCCATGATGGCGTGCACTTCGCCGCTGCGGACCTCGAGCGACAGGCCGTCGAGGATCTGCTTGCCGGCGACGCGCACCGACAGCTTGTGAATGGCGAGCATCGCGGTCATGTCAGCCCACCGCTCCTCCGAGGCTGACCGCCAGCAGCTTCTGCGCCTCGACCGCGAACTCCATCGGCAGCTCCTTGAAGACCGACTTGCAGAAGCCGCTGACGATCATGTTGACCGCATCCTCTGCGGCGATGCCGCGTGCCAGACAGTAGAACAGCTGATCGTCACTGATCTTGGAGGTGCTGGCCTCGTGCTCGACGGTCGCCGACGGGTTCTTGACCTCGACGTACGGGAAGGTGTGCGCGCCCGAGTGCCCGCCCATCAGCAGCGAATCGCACTGGGTGAAATTCCGCGCGCCGTGCGCGCTCGGCAGGATCTTCACCAGCCCGCGGTAGGTGTTCTGGCCGTGGCCGGCGGAGAT
>DASSQU010000428.1:0-2147 GCA_035702325.1 Steroidobacteraceae bacterium | reverse complement strand
ATCAGGGCTTGCGCGACACCCCGGCCGAAGGCACCGACTTCGTCAGCCAGGAGGAGCGCATGCGCCACGTGATCGAGCTGTGCGAGGAGGGCCGCTATCGCCCCGACATCGCCACGCTCGACTGCGGCTCGCTCAATTTCGGCGACGGCAACCGCGCCTATGTCTCGACGCCGAACTACCTGCGCAAGGGCGCCGCCATCCTGCGCGACTTGCACGTCAAAGCGGAGCTCGAGGTGTTCGACACCGGCAATCTCTCCTTCGTGCACCGGCTGGTCAAGGAGGAGCTGCTGGCGGCGCCCGCCTTCATCCAGCTGTGCTGCGGCATTCCCTACGGGGTGCCGGCGGACACCGGCCACCTGCTGGCGATGGTGAATGCGCTGCCGGCGGGCAGCGTGTGGACCTCGTTCGCCATCAGCCGCATGCAGATGCCGTGGGTGGCGCAGTCGGTGCTGCTCGGCGGCAACGTGCGCGTCGGCCTCGAGGACAACCTGTACCTGAGTCGCGGTGTCTACGCGAGCAATGCCCAGCTCGTTACCCGGGCGCGCACCATCATCGAGGCGCTGGGCGCCCGGATACTCTCCCCCGCCGAGGCGCGCGAGCGCCTCAAGCTCAATTGACGTGGCGGCAGTTGCCATTTACCGCGCTCCGGTCCGGCCCGAATGGATCGACTATAACGGCCACCTGCGCGATGCGTACTACGGGTTGATCGTGAGCCATGCGGCCGACGCGCTCATGGACCGCCTCAGGATGGATGCATCCTACCGCGAGCGCAGCGGCTGCACGCTCTACACCGTGGAGATGCATGTTCATTTCCTGCACGAGGTCCACCGGTCCGAAACCGTCGCCGTCGCGGTGCAGCTGCTCGCTGCCGACCACAAGCGTATCCACGCGGGTTTCGAGCTGCGCGGCAGCTCGCACCCCGCGCTGGCCGCCACCGCCGAGCTGATGCTGCTGCACGTGCGCCAGGGTGCGACGCCTGCAGCCGTGTCCTTTCCGCCGGAGGTCGCCGCCGCGATCGCCGAGCTGCGCTCGGCCACCGCCGGGCAGGCCTTCGGGCCGCGCTCGCGCGCCCTGAGCCTCGGCGCCGGCTCGCGGCGCGCATGAAGCCGGGCGCCATGCAGCGCCTGCTCGCCCCGCGCAGCCTCGCGCTGATCGGCGGCGCCTGGACCGACGCCGTGGCCGCTGCCAGCCACGCCGTCGGCTACCGCGGCGAGCTGTGGCGCGTACACCCCTCGCGCGAGTCCACCGCCGCGCAGCCCTACTTCCGCTCGGTCGGCGAGCTGCCCGGCGTGCCCGATGCCGCCTTCGTCGCCGCCCCCAACCGCGAAGTGCCGGCGATCGCCGCGGCGCTCGCGGCCCGCGGCGCGGGCGGTTTCGTCTGCTTTGCGTCCGGCTTCTCCGAGAGCGCAACCGACGAGGGGCGGCGCCTCACCGAGGCACTGCTCGAGAGCGCCGCCGGCCTGCCCTTCTTAGGCCCCAACTGCTACGGCTTCATCAACTTCTTCGACGGCGTCGCGCTGTGGCCCGACCAGGTGGTGGGCAAGCGCCGCGAGCGCGGCGTGGCGCTCATCTGTCAGAGCGGCACCATTGCGCTCAACCTGCTGTTCAACCAGCGGTCGCTGCCGATCGGCTGCGTGCTCACGGTCGGCAATCAGACGCGGCTCGCCGCCGAGGATCTGATCGAGCTGCTCGCCGGCGACGAGCGCGTGAGCGCCTTCGGGCTGTACGTCGAAGGCCTCAAGGACGCCGCGCGCTTCGCCGCCGCCGCCGCCGCGGCACGCGCTGCCGGCAAGCCCATCGCGCTCGTCAAGGCCGGCCGGAGCGCGGCGGCGGCGCGCACCGCCCACACCCACACCGGCGCGCTCGCCGGCGCCGATGCCGCCTTCGACGCCTTGTGCCGGGAGGCGGGCATCGCCCGCTGCGAATCACTCGCGACACTGTGCGAGACGCTCAAGGTGTTCCACTGCGGCGGGCCGCTCGCGGGGCGGCGGGTGCTCGTCATGGGCGCCTCGGGCGGCGACATGGCGATGACGGCGGATGCGGCCCGCGGGCTCGGGCTCGAGTTCCCGCCGCTGCCCGCCGCCGCCACGGCACGCCTCGGGGAGATCCTCGGCGAGCGGGTGCCGCTCGCCAATCCGCTCGATTTC
>DASSQU010000427.1:0-7446 GCA_035702325.1 Steroidobacteraceae bacterium | reverse complement strand
GGCTCGCGATCGCGGCGGGCGGCGAGGCGCGCACGCTCGAAGCGCTTGGCGGATATCTTGACGTCGCGGAAGAAACGCTCGCTCAAGCTGACGCAGCCCATCTGCAGGCTCTCGAGCTCGAGCGGCGTCAGTCCCTCGCCGATGACGAGCTCGGTGCTGCCCCCGCCGACGTCGACCACCAGCCGCCGGCCCGGCTCGCTCGGCATGGTGTGCGCGACTCCCGAGTAGATGAGGCGCGCCTCCTCCATACCGTTGATGATCTCGATCGGGTGGCCGAGCGCCTCGCGCGCGCGCTCCAGGAAGACCTGCTTGCGGTGCGCGACGCGCAGCGCATTGGTGCCGACGACGCGCACGCTGTCGGCGTGCATGTCGCGCAACCGCTGCCCGAACCGCTCGAGGCACCCGAGCGCGCGCGCCGCCACGTCCTTGTCGATGCGCCCGCTCTCTTCGACCCCGGCCGCGAGGCGCACCATCTCGCGCAGGCGGTCGATGATGACGAGCTGCCCGTGGGAATAACGCGCCACCACCATGTGGAAGCTGTTGGAACCCAAGTCCACCGCCGCGAGGACGTCGGGGGTGGGCCGCAGAGCGGCGCGGACGAGATTTCTGGCTTCAGCGACCCGGGCGGTGAAGGCCGAAGTCACGCGCGATGCGCGGCGGCTTCAGGCCGCGAAGGACGAGCCGCAACCGCAGGTGGTCGTGGCGTTGGGGTTGCGGATGACGAACTGCGCGCCCTCGAGCCCCTCGCGGTAGTCGATCTCGGCGCCGGTGAGGTACTGCACGCTCATCGGGTCGACGATGAGCTTCACCCCGAGGTTCTCGATGCAGGTGTCGCCTTCCTGCAGCTCCTCGTCGAACTCGAAGCCGTACTGCAGCCCCGAGCAGCCCCCGCCCTGCACGAAAACGCGCAGCATCAGCCGGGGGTTGCCCTCGCCGCGGATCAGATCGCCCACCTTGCGGGCGGCGGCATCGGTAAAGAGGAGCGCCGGAGCGTCCTGCAGCGTCTCGGTAGTGGTCATAGACTCCTTTATACCGCTCAGTCTAGAAGCCCGGGAGCACCGCGGTCAAAGCCGCACGTCACGATCCCACCCCCGGGCCCCGAAACAGCGGCCCCGCGGTGCCGCCCCTCAGCCCGGGGCGCCGGCGGCTCCGCCGGGGCCGGGCGGTGGAAGGCGCACCAGCCTGCCTAAGATCTGGGCCCCCACGGTCATTTCAATGACGCCGTAGTACACGTCGCCCTCGACGCGCGCACTCGCGCCGAGCACGATGTGCTCGCGGGCGCGGATATCGCCTTTCACCCGCCCCTCGAGCAGCACGTTCGGCACCTCCACCGAGCCCTCGATGGCGCCGGTCACGCTCACCGACAGCGTCGAATCGGGCGCGGACCCCGAGCGCACGCTGCCGGTGACCTCGCCGTCGAGATGCATGCCGCCCTGGAAGTCGATGTCGCCCTGCACGCGCGCGCCCTTGCCGATCAGGGTATCGATGCGTGGCGGGCGGGAATCGCGACTGAACATGTGTTCCTCCGGTCCGGGCCGTGACTCAAGGCGAGGTCTCGACGTTCCACAGATAAGTCTGCGTGAGCGGCTTGACGTCCTTGCGGGCCGAGTGCACCTCGACTACCAGGTGCGCGGGGCGGAACCCCTCGGGCAGCGCGAGCTGCTCGTCGACGTCCTGGAAGTAGCGAAAGTCGTAGCGCAGCTCGTGGAGCTTGCCCCCGGTGAGCGTCGCCAGATCGAGCGTGGTCGCGGTGCCGCCCGACTCGCCGTCCACGCTCATCACCAGGTTGCCGCTCGAGACGCCCTCGCGGCCCGAGCGCACCAGCGCCAGGTGCACGCGGTAGGCGCTGGGCTGGCCGGGCACCGCCGCGATGCGCAGATCTTCGATCTTGACGCCGAGGGTGGCCGCGCCCTGCGCCACCACGCCGCGGTAGAAGCCGAGCTCCTGCTGCTGCCGCGCCACCTGCGCCTGCAGGTCGCCGATCGTGCGCGCCACCTCCGCCTGCTCGCGCGCCCGCCCGAGGCGGATGGTATCGAACTCGGCGAGCTTGGTGCGCAGCTCGCGGTTGTCCTTCTCGAGGTGCTCGATCTTCACCTCGAACTCGGTGCGCTGCTGCGCGACCGCCTGGCGGTCGTAGCCGGCGTCGTAGCGGCCGAGCTCGTAGACCACGTAGACGGCGAAGATCCCGATCAGGGCGCCGGCGGTGATGAGCGCGCCGCGCAGGACCGGGTTCCCGCGGCGCACGACGTGCGGGGCGCCTGCGTCCCGGCTGAAGAGGGCTGCGAGTCTCGCCAAGGCGCGGCGCTTTCCGTCAGGAAGCCGGCGCCGACGCGCGACCGACGCGCGTGGTCACCCGCTCCCACCACTGCGGCAGCGGCGGGTGCTCGCCCCGCGGAAAGGCGGCCGCGGCGAGCTCGGTGAGTGCGCGCGCGTACACCCGGCGCTTGAAGTAGATCACCTCGCGGACCGGCTCCCAGAAGGAAGTCCAGCGCCACTGATCGAACTCCGGCTGCGCGGTACGGCCGAAATCGAAGCGCACCTCGTCCCCGGTGAGGCGCAGCAGGAACCAGCGCTGCTTCTGCCCGATGCACAGCGGCCGCTGGTTGCGGCGGATGAAACGCGGCGGCAGCCGGTAGCGCAGCCAGTGCGAGGTCTGCCCGAGGAGCTCGACGCGTCCGCGGTCGAGGCCGACCTCCTCGTCGAGTTCCCGATAGAGCGCCTCCTCGGGCGTCTCGCCGACGCGCACCCCGCCCTGGGGGAACTGCCAGCCGCGCCCGCCGGTGCGCCGCCCGAGAAACACCTGCGGCCCGTGCATCAGCACGATCCCCACGTTGGCGCGAAAGCCGTCGGTATCGATCACGTCGCTCATGGCTTGAGGTCCGGAGTCTGCCACAAGGCGCGCCCGCCGTGACCCTCCGAGGATGTAGGCTAGCATCCGCAGCGCGCCAGACGCCCTCATGCCAACGCCGATGCCGCCATCGCAGGTTACCGCACGGGCCTCCCCGGGAGGACTGCTGCTGCTGCTCGCACTCGCGGCAGCGGTGTTCGTCGCGGCGCTGCTCATCGGCAGCTCCGGCGTCGGCCCGCGCGCGGCGCTCGCCGCTCTCGCCGGCTCGGGCGACGAGGCGGCGCGCACCGTGCTGCTCGCGGTACGGTTGCCGCGGGTGCTGGCGGCATTCTGCGTCGGCAGTGTGCTGGCACTCGCCGGGGTGCTGCTGCAGGCACTGTTCCGCAACCCGCTCGCCGATCCCTACGTGCTCGGGGTGTCGGGCGGCGCCGCGGTCGGCGCTTTGCTCGCGATGATGGCGGGCGCGGCGGCGCTGCTGGTGCAGTCGGCCGCGATCGCGGGGGCGCTGTGCGCGGTGGTCACGGTGTATCTGCTCGCCCGCGGCGGGGGCACGCCGCGGCTGCTCCTCACCGGGGTGGTGCTGGCGAGCGCCTGCGGCGCGCTGGTCGCGGTACTGCTCGCGCTCGCCGACTCCTCGCGCGTGCGCGGCATGGTGTTCTGGCTCGCCGGCGATCTCGAGTGGGCGGTGACGCCGTGGGCAAGCGGCACCGTAGCGCTGCTCGCCGTGGCCGCCGCGGTTCTGGTCGCGCGGCCCCTCAACGTGCTCGCCGCCGGAGAGCTGCGCGCCCGCTCGGTCGGGCTCGCGCTCGAGGCCTGGCGCACCGTGGTGTTCGTCGGCTGCGCGGCGCTCACCGCGGTCGCGGTGGTGAGCGCCGGCACCGTCGGTTTCGTCGGCCTCATCACCCCGCATGCGGTGCGGCTCGCCTTCCGCACCAGCGATCACCGCATCGTGGCGCCGGCCGCGGCGCTCGCGGGCGGCATGCTGCTCGCGGCGGCGGACGTCGTGGCCCGCACCTGTGCCGCCCCGCGCCAGCTGCCGGTGGGCGCGATCATGGCACTCGTCGGCGCGCCGCTGTTCGTCGCGATCCTGCGCGGGCGGGGCCGGTGAGCTCAGGTCAGCGCCACCCCGATCACCCGCCCGTGCGCCGCAAACAGGAGCGCGTAGACCGCCACCGCGATCGCCGCGCGCAGCAGGCCGATCTCCTGCAGCGCCGGGGCGAGCCGGTTGCGGCCGGAGGCGATCGCGGCGAACGGAACGTTCGAGGTGCTCGCGGCGAAGTCCTGCCACTCGCGCCCGAAGCGGCGGCGCCGCTTGGCATCGATCGAGGCGGTCCCGCCGAGTGCGAGCACGAGCAGCGCGCCGAACAGCGTGAGCGAGGCGAGGTCGCCGTTCACGACGAGGTGCACGAGCGCCCAGAGTGCCACTCCCCAGAGGAACGGGTGGCGCGTGATGCGGGTGATCCCGCGCACCCCTGCGGCCCCCTGCGCCAGCGTCGCCTCCCTGCCGACGCTGGTCGGATTCGGCGCGGCCAGCCCGAGGACGGCGAGCAGCACGCCGAGGAATGCCACGGCGAACGCCGCGGGGTGCAGGCCGGGCAGCCTGCCCCAGGTCTCGAGCAGCGGTGCGCGAGCGTACGCGTAGCCCATCCAGACGATGCCCGCGAGGGATGCGAGCGAGAACACGCCGCGATAGGGTCGGTCGCCGAGGCGCGCCACCAGCACGTCGCGCAAGCGCGTGCCGGAGACGCCGAAGTGGATCAGCAGGAAACAAGCGCTGGCGAGCAGCAGCGACAGCACGCTCTTAGCGCCCCTAGGCGACGATGTTCGGCGAGGTCGAGATGCGGTTGCGCCCGGCGCTCTTGGCACGGTAGAGCGCCGCATCGGCTTCGGCGATCAGCCGCTCGGCGAGCACCTTGTAGTCGCGCATGCCGGGGCCGGGGGTCGCCGCCGCGACGCCGATCGAGAGTGTCACGGTTTCGAGCGTGGTCCCGATCAGGATCGGCTGGGAACGCACCGCCTGCAGCACGCGCCCGGCGACCTTCTCGCCGTCGTCGATCGCCGCCTGCGCCAGCACGATCGCGAACTCGTCGCCGCCGAAGCGCGCGCCGGTGTCGCTGATGCGCATCTCGGCGTCGATGCGCTGCGCCACCTCGCGCAGCACGGCGTCTCCCGCCAGATGCCCGTACTGGTCGTTGACGCGCTTGAAGTGATCGACGTCGATCATGAGACAGGCGAGCGGCTGGCGGCCACGCTGCGCCCGCGCCAGCTCCTCGCGCAGCCGCGCGTGCAGGTAGCGGCGGTTGTGGAAGCCGGTGAGGAAATCGGTGAAGCCGCTGCGCAGCAGCCGCGCGCGGTTCACCGCGTTCTCCAGGCAGATCGCCGCGACCAGCCCCAGGTGCGCCAGGAAATCGCTCGCCAGCTCGCGGGTGAAGCGCAGCGGGTCATTGCTGGAGAACACCAGCACGCCGTCGAGCTCCTCGTGCCGGCGCAGCGGGATGAGCGCGACACTCCTGGCGTGCGGCGCCCCGGGGAGCAGCAGCTCGTGGTCGGCCTTGTGGAAGGGGCCGAGCCACGGGCGCTCGAGCGCGGCGAGCTGCGGCGCGGCCGCGCTCAGTGCGTCGACGAACCGCACCCCCTCGAGGGGCCCCTGGGCGAGATCATCCCCCGTGATCAGGTGGCGGATCTCGTGCTGCGGGTCGTGCAGCACGAGCGCGACGTGGTCCAGCTGGTAGGAGCCCTTCAGGCCCGAGATCAGCCGCTCGAAGAGCTCGGCGAGAGAGCCGGCGCGCAGCAGCTCGAGCTCGCGCTCCTGGGTCTTGCGCAGCAGCGAGTCGTTGCGGCTCACCTCCTCGGTGAGCGTGGCGAGGCGCGCCTTGAGCGCGCGGTTCTCGCGCTCCAGCGCGCCCATCGGGTCCGCCGCCCCCTGCGCCAGCGGCTCGGTGTGCAGTCGGCCCCCCATGGTGCTGCGGCCCCTCCTGGCCCCATCAGGCACGGCGCTCAGACACCCCGCGCCGACCCTGGAAATAATCGCGCCCGCGGCTCATCAAAGCAACGAAAGTCGCATGGTCCCGCGACAAAACCGCGGTACGCAGACGTTCCACCGCCTGGGAGAGGGCCTCGAGGGACTCGGCACCGTAGTCGTTCAGGCTCTGTATTTCATAATACAGGTCCGGGCTGTCCTGGGCGACGCGGCTGGCAACCTCGAGTTGTGCATCGAAAGTGGTGCTCGAGATGCCTGCCAGTTTCAGCGCCGCCTCGCCGCTCTCGGCGAGCACCGTAAAGAAGGCGATGTTGAGGGCGTGCGACAGCCCGAGCACGTAGGCGATCAGGCGATCGTGGTCGTCGAGGCTCATGACCACCTGCTCGGCCATGGTGGAGGCGAACAGCTCGCGTGCCCCGGCGAGCGCGGCGGCATTGCCCAGGTCGACGAACACCACGTGCCGCCCCGAGAGGAGCTGCGTATCGGGCCCGAACATGGGGTGAACCGAAGTCACCCTGCAGCCGTGGGAACGCAGCGCCATGAGCCCGGCGCGCAGCGGCGACTTGAGCGAGCCGACGTCGAAGATGATCCCCGGCGGGCGGCGCAGCGCCAGGTCGCGCAGGATCGCGTCCGTCGCCCCGAGCGGCGTGGCGAGCACGATGTAGTCGTGCTTGAGATCGGTGTGGTGCCAGTCGTCCACCCGCGCCACTCCCGCCGGCGCAGTGGCGGGATCGGCCACCTCGACCGCAAAGCCCTGGCTGGCGAGGAAGCTCACGAACCAGCCGCCCATCCTTCCGGCGCCGCCGATCACCAGTGCGCGCCGTCCGCTGCCGATGCCCTGGGCGGCGACGCTCGCCTGCTCCTGGGTGGTGAGGGAGGAGCGGATGAGGAGCCGCAGCAGCTGTTCGGCGAGCTCGGCCGACACGCCGCGCTCGGCCGCCGCGGCCCGTACGCCGAGGATCACCTCGCGCTCGCGCTCGTAGTCGCGGGTGGGCCGGCCGGTCGCGCGCTTGACCCGCGCGACTTCCTCGCTCACCGCCTTACGCTCGGCCACCAGCTCGATCAGGCGGTGGTCGAGCTCGGTCACTCGCCGGCGCAGCTCCTCCAGCGTAACGGTCTCGGAAGTCATGGCAAGCGAGCCTTGTGGCGGAATTCCGCCTCCTTTCTATCGGGGCGGGAGCGGGGGCGCAAGCCGGGGCGCCGCGCGGCGCGCCACCACCCCGGAAAGCGCGCTGACGCGCGCTCCCGAACGCTCTACCATCACCCATCCCTGACCGAGCACACCGAGCTCCTGCCCGACCCTCTGCCCGCCGATCCGCTCGCCCTCGCCGCGCGCTGGCTCGAGGACGCCTGGGCGGCCGGCAGACAACCAAATCCCAACGCCATGGTGCTCGCCACCGCGAGCCCGGACGGCCGGCCATCGGCGCGCGTCGTGCTGGCCAAGGGCCTGGTGCCGCAGCCCGGCTACGTGGTGTTCTATACCAACTACCTCTCGGCCAAGGGCCGCGAGCTCAGGCGCAATCCGCGCGCCGCGGCGGTGCTGCACTGGGACGCGCTCCACCGCCAGGTACGCATCGAGGGCGCGGTGGTCGAAGGGCCGTCCGAAGAGAGTGATGCC
>DASSQU010000426.1:0-3152 GCA_035702325.1 Steroidobacteraceae bacterium | reverse complement strand
GGCCGCCCGGCGGCAGCGCGCGGCCCGTGGCACTGCCGCTCGATCACCCCGGGCACGATCCGTGGGCGCTCGCCGCGCTGGTGCGCGATGCGCCTGCGGCCGACGCCGCGGTCGGGGCCGGTCCGGCGGCAGCGGCGGACGAAGCGCCCCTCGGGACGGCGCTCGCGCAGCTGCACGGCGTTTACATCCTCGCGCAGAACCGCGACGGACTGGTGCTGGTCGACATGCACGCTGCCCACGAGCGCATCCTGTACGAGAAGCTGAAGGCCGAGGGCGCGTCCCGGCCGGCGGCCTCGCAGCAGCTGCTCGAGCCGGTGGTGGTCGAGATGAAGGCGCACGAGCTCGAGGCACTGCTCGCGCAGCGCGCGGCGTGGGAGCAGGCGGGATTCGAGCTCGCTGCGCTCGGTCCGGCCCGCCTCGCCGTGCGGCGCATTCCGGCGATCCTCGCGGCCGGGAACGCCGCCGAGCTGGTCGCGTCCGTGGTGCGCGACCTGGCGCTCGAGGGCGACACGCCCCACCTGTCGGATGCCAGCGATCGCTTTCTCGGGGCGCTCGCCTGCCGCACCGCGATCCGTGCGCACCGCCGCCTCACGCTCCCGGAGATGAATGCGCTGCTGCGACAGATGGAGGCGACCGAGCGCGCCAGCCAGTGCAATCACGGCCGGCCGACCTGGACCCGCCTCAGCCTGCAGCAGCTCGATCGGCTGTTCCTGCGGGGGCGGTGAGTGGCACGCGGAGCAGCCGGTACGCAGCAGCTGCCGGTGCTGGTGCTGACCGGGCCGACCGGTTCGGGCAAGACCGAGTGGGCGATCCGCCTCGCCGAGAGTGCGCCTGTCGAGATCGTGAGCGTCGACTCGGCCTTGGTGTACCGCGGTCTCGATGTCGGCACCGCCAAGCCTTCACGCGCGCTGCGTAGGCGCATTCCTCACCATCTGATCGACGTCTGCGATCCGACCGAGAGCTATTCCGCCGGTAGGTTTCTCGGCGATGCGCTCGCGAGCGTGCGGGAGGTTCACGCCCGCCGCCGTGTGCCGCTGCTGGTGGGCGGCACCATGCTGTACCTGCGGGCCCTGCGGCGGGGTCTCGCGGCGCTGCCGCCGGCCGCACCCGGCCTGCGCCGCGAGCTCGACGAGCGGGCGGCCGCCCGCGGCTGGCCGGCGCTGCACGCCGAGCTCGCAGCGCTCGACCCCGAGGCCGCCGCGCGCATCGCGCCCAACGACAGCCAGCGGATCCAGCGGGCACTCGAAGTCTGTTACACCACGGGCAGGGCGATCAGCGAGCTGCAACGCGCCACGGTGAGTCCGCTGGCCGGCTGGCCGGTGCGCTACTGGATGCTCTGCCCGCCGGACCGGACGGCACTGCACCAGCATCTTGCGCGGCGCCTCGAGGCCATGATGCAGGAAGGATTCCTCGACGAGGTGAGGAGTTTGCGCGCCCGGGGGGATCTGACCGCGCGCCATCCCTCGATGCGCGCGGTAGGCTATCGGCAGCTGTGGGCGCATCTCGAGGGCGAATTCGACCTGGAGGAAGCCGGTCGGCGGGCGCTCGCCGCGACGCGTCAACTGGCCAAACGCCAGCTCACCTGGATGCGCTCGGAGCCTCGGGCCGAGCGGCTCGACAGCCAGACCGGACCGGCGTCGTGGATTCGAGACATATGTCATGAGTTGGCGGCGCTTGGGATTTGAGGGACCCGGGCATGTTATGATGCGGCGTCGGTCCCTCACCCCTGGTGCGGTTCGTTTCGCTTGAATCCGACCGCGGAACAGGGAAGTTCGGGTGCGGTCCTGCTGCTTTGCGAAGAACTCCAATTTGCCGAAAAACAAGGAGAACCCGATGGCCAAAGGCCAGTCTCTGCAAGACCCCTTTTTGAACGCCTTGCGCAAAGAGCGCGTGCCGGTGTCCATCTACCTGGTGAACGGCATCAAGCTGCAGGGCCAGATCGATTCCTTCGACCAGTTCGTCGTGCTGCTCAAGAACAGCGTCAGCCAGATGGTCTACAAGCACGCGATCTCCACGGTCGTGCCGGCGCGCAACGTGCGCCTGTCCGCGGACGAGGGCGGCAGTGCCCCGGAGATGCCCGCCGAGTAATGTCCGCCGTGTCGGGAAGCCTGAGTGTTCGAACGCCCACGGTCCGGTGAGCGCGCCGTACTGGTGCGCCTCGGGGTGGGCGCCCCGGTCGACCCGGAGGATCTGCAGGAGTTCACGCAGCTGGCCGTCTCCGCCGGCGCCCAGCCGGTCGCCACCGTGACCGGCCGCCGCGAGCGCCCCGATCCGCGTTACTTCATGGGCAGCGGCAAGGCGGACGAGCTCAGGCGCGTCGCCGCCACCCACCACGCCGAGCTGGTGCTCGTGGACCACGCGCTCACCCCCAGCCAGGAGCGCAACCTCGAGAAGCTGATCGAGCGGCGGGTGCTCGACCGTAACGGGCTGATCCTCGACATCTTCGCGCAGCGTGCGCGCAGCTTCGAGGGCAAACTCGAGGTGGAGCTCGCGCAGCTCAAGCACATCGCAAGCCGCCTGGTGCGCGGCTGGACCCACCTCGAGCGGCAGAAGGGCGGCATCGGACTGCGCGGACCGGGCGAGACGCAGCTCGAGACCGACCGCCGCATCATCGGCCAGCGCGTGCGCCTGCTCGGCCGGCGGCTCGAGCGGATCCAGCTGCAGCGCGAGACCGGGCGGCAGATGCGGGCCGAGATCCCGGTGCCGTCGCTCGCGCTGGTCGGTTACACCAATGCGGGCAAGTCGACGCTGTTCCGCGCGCTCACCGGCGCCGATGCCTACGTCGCCGACCAGCTGTTCGCCACTCTCGACCCGACCGTGCGGCGTATTACGCTGCCGGGCGGCACGGCCGTGGTGGCGGCCGATACGGTCGGCTTCATCCGCGAGCTGCCGCACGAGCTGGTCGCCGCGTTTCAGTCGACGCTCACCGAGGCGCGCGCCGCGACGCTGCTGCTGCACGTCGTCGACGCCAGCAACCCGCGCCGCGCCGAGCAGCTCGCCCAGGTGAACGCGGTGCTCGAGGAGATCGGCGCGCACCGCATTCCGCAGCTCATCGTCTACAACAAGATCGACCGGCTGTCGACGCCGCCGCGGATCGACCGCGACGGCGAGGGCCGGGCCCAGGCGGTGTGGATCTCGGCGCAGCGCGGCGA
>DASSQU010000425.1:0-4480 GCA_035702325.1 Steroidobacteraceae bacterium | reverse complement strand
ACGGCATGCTGGGCGTGATCCTCGGCGGGCGCATCGGCTACGTGCTGTTCTACGGCCTGAAGTTCTGGGCCGAGGATGCCTGGTACCCGATCAAGATCTGGGACGGCGGCATGTCTTTTCACGGCGGGCTGCTCGGCGTGGCGCTGGCGCTCACGCTGTTCGCCTGGCGCCGCGGGCGGCACGTGGCGGACGTGTACGACTTCACCGCGCCGCTGCCGGCGCTCGGGCTGTTCTTCGGCCGCATCGGCAATTTCATCAACGGCGAGCTGTGGGGCAAGGTGACCAGCGTGCCGTGGGGCTTCGAGATCAACGGCCAGGTCCGCCACGCCTCGCAGCTCTACGAGGCCGCGCTCGAGGGGGTGGTGCTGTTCACGGTGCTGTGGTGGTTCACCGCGCGGCCGCGCCCGCGGCTCGCGCCCTCGGGGCTGTTCCTGGTCATCTACGGGCTGGCGCGCTCGCTGGTGGAGTTCGTGCGCGTGCCGGACGAACACATCGGCTATCTCGCCGGCGGGTGGCTCACCGAGGGCCAGGTGCTGTCGGCGCCGATGATCATCGTGGGAGTGGTGCTGCTGGTGTGGGCCGGCCGCACGCGCACCCCCTCGGGGAACTTCGCCGCGACATGAAGCAGTACCTGGAGCTGCTGCGCCGCATCCGCACCGGCGGCGTGCGCAAGGGCGACCGCACCGGCACCGGCACGCTGTCGCTGTTCGCCGAGCAGTTGCGCTTCGACCTGGCGCAGGGTTTTCCGCTGGTCACGACCAAGAAGGTGCATCTGCCGGCGGTGATCTACGAGCTGCTGTGGTTCCTGCGCGGCGAGACCAATGTCGCCTGGCTGCGCGAGCACGGCGTCACCATCTGGGACGAGTGGGCGGACGAGCACGGTGAGCTCGGACCGGTGTACGGGCGGCAGTGGCGCGCCTGGCGTGCGGCCGACGGACGGGTGATCGACCAGATCGCGCAGGCGGTCGAGCGGCTCAGGCGCGAGCCCGACTCGCGCCGCATCATGGTGAGCGCCTGGAACGTCGGCGAGCTCGAGCAGATGCGCCTCATGCCGTGCCACGCGTTCTTCCAGCTGCACGTGGCCGCCGGGCGGCTGTCGTGCCAGGTCTATCAGCGCAGCGCCGACATGTTCCTCGGCGTGCCGTTCAACATCGCCAGCTACGCGCTGCTCACGCACCTGTTCGCCGAGCAGTGCGGGCTCGCTCCCGGCGAGCTCATCTGGACCGGCGGCGACTGCCACCTGTACCTCAATCACCTCGAGCAGGCCGACCAGCAGCTGGCGCGCACGCCGTTCGCGCCGCCGCGCCTCACTATCCGCCGGCGTCCGCCGAGCATCTTCCAGTACGAATATCAGGACTTCGAGTTCCCCGATTACCGCCATCACCCGGCCATCAGGGCGCCGGTGGCGGTATGAGCGCCGCCCGATGAACCAGCAGCGCCCCCTCAGGCTTGCGGCGGTGGTCGCCGCGACCGGCATCGTGTACGGCGATATCGGCACGAGCCCGCTGTATGCCATGGAGTCGGCGCTCGGCGCCGCCGGCGAGTTCAACGCCGAGGCGGTGCTCGGCGTGCTGTCACTCATCTTCTGGAGCCTCGCCATCTCGGTGAGCCTCAAGTACCTCACGGTGATCATGCGCGCCGACAACGAGGGGGAGGGCGGGATCCTGGCGCTGTTCGCGCTCGCGCAGCGGCGCCTCATCACCGGCAGCACCTGGGCGCGGGTGGCGGTCGGCCTGGCGCTCGCCGGCACCGCGTTCTTCTTCTGCGATGCGCTCATCACGCCGGCGATCTCGGTGCTGAGCGCGGTCGAGGGGCTCGAGGTGCTCGACCCGGAGTTCAAGAGCTTCGTGGTGCCGGGCACCGTGGCCGTGATCGCGGTGCTGTTCGCCTATCAGCGCCGCGGCACCGCCAGCGTGGCGGCGCTCTTCGGTCCCATCATGGTCGCCTGGTTCGTAGTCGCCGCGGTCACCGGCGCGGTGCCGCTCAGCCGCAACCCCCAGGTGCTGGCCGCGCTCAATCCCTGGTACGGGCTCACGCTGCTGTTCCACCGCCCGCAGGTCGCGCTGGCGATCATCGGCGCGGTGTTCCTGGCGATCACCGGCGGCGAGGCGCTCTACGCCGACATGGGGCACTTCGGCAAGCGGCCGGTGCGGGTGGCGTGGTTTGCACTGGTGGGGCCGGCGCTGGTGATCAACTACTTCGGCCAGGGCGCGCTGCTGCTGGAAATGGGCGGTCCGACGCAACACGTTCTCTATCATCTGGTACCCGGGGCCGTGCTGCCGTGGCTGGTGATGCTGGCGACCGCCGCCACGGTGATCGCTTCCCAGGCGACCATCTCGGGGGCCTTCTCCCTGGCGCGCCAGGCGGTGCACCTCGATCTGCTGCCGCGCCTGCGGGTGCTGCAGACCTCGGCGCTCGAGCAGGGACAGATCTACGTGCCGGTCGTCAACTGGCTGATATGCCCCGCGGTGATCCTGTTCGTGGTGGGCTTCGGCTCCTCCGACGCGCTCGGCGGCGCCTACGGCGCGGCGGTGGTCGGTACCATGGCGGTCACCACGGTGCTCGGCGCCTTCGTCGCGGCGACGCAGTGGAACTGGCCCGCCTGGCAGGTCGGGGGGCTGTTCGGGCTGATGATGATCACCGACTGCGCCTTCGTCGCCGGCAACATGACCAAGGTGCCGACCGGCGGGTGGATCCCGCTCACCCTCGGCGCGCTGCTGTTCCTCGTGTTCATGACCTGGCGCAGCGGCCGGCTCGAGCTGCGCGCCGCGCTCGCCAAGCTGGCGGTGCCGCGCAGCGAGCTGCCGAAGCTGCTCGCCGGGGTGCAGCGGGTGCCGGGCACCGGAGTGTTTCTCGCCAGCAACGCCACCCTGGTGCCATCGGCGCTGATACGCAACATCGAGCACAACCACGTGGTGCACCAGCGCGTCATCATCCTCAACGTCGAGATCGCCGACACCCCGCGCCAGGACCCGACCGGCAGGCTGCGCATCGAGGAGTCGGTGCCCGGCGTGTACTACATCACCGCGCGCTTCGGCTTCATGGAGACGCCCGACGTGGCCGAGGCGCTCAAGGCGTGCCGCGGCCGCGGCCTGCGTGTGTTCACCGAGGACAGCTCGTTCTTCGTCGGCCGGCACGTGGTGCGCGCCCGGCCGCTGCCGGGCCTGCGCGGCCTGCAGCGGCGGCTGTTTGCGCGCATGCAGCAATACAGCACCCAGGCGGCGGAGTTCTTCCGCATGCCCTTCCGCGACGTCGTCGTCCTCAACACCGCGGTGGAGATCTGACAGCGCTCTTGTAATAATCCCGTCACATGGGCGCCGCGCAGCCGCTGATCTCGCTGATCGTCGCGATGGCGCAGAACGGCGTCATCGGCCGCAGCAACGGCCTGCCGTGGCGCCTGCCGGCGGACCTGAAGCGTTTCCGGGAATTCACCCTCGGTAAGCCCATCCTCATGGGCCGCCGCACCTTCGAGTCGATCGGCCGCCCGCTGCCGGAGCGCTCCAACCTGGTGCTCACCCGCGATCCCCGCTGGTCAGCCGCGGGGGTGATCGCGGTGCACTCGCTCGAGGAGGCGCTCGCCGCGGCGCGCGGCTGCGCGGAGCTGGTGGCGATCGGCGGCGCCGAGGTCTACCGCCTGCTGCTGCCGCTCGCGCGCCGCATCTACCTCACCCACGTGCACGCGGACGTGCCCGGCGATACCTACTTCCCGGCGTTCGATGCCACGCAGTGGGACGACGTCGAGTGCCGCACCCATCCGGCGGATGCGCGGCACGCCTACCCGGTGACCTTCTTGACGCTCGAGCGGCGCAACGCACCCGCGGCGCCGCGGCCGCACTGACCGCGGGGGCAGGTAAATGCTCATGCGCAATGCCCGACTCGGCCAGGGTCTGTTCGCCGTTGCCTCTGCGAGCCTGGCTCTCTGGAGCCTCGCGTACGGCGATTTCGCGTGGGGAGCGCAGTCGCTGCTCGCCGGGATTCCGTTGCGGCAAGCCTGGGTCTACGCATCCGCCGCCATTCTCCTGGCCGCCAGCGGCGGACTCTGCCTGCCGCGCTCGGCCCTGCCGGGCGTGTTGACGATCGGCGCCTACCAGGCGGTCGGAGCGGCGATTGCCCTGCCCGGGATCCTCTCCAAACCACTCAGCATCGGTGCCTGGTATCCGATGTGCGAAGCGCTCACGTCGCTGGCCGGCGCATGGGTCCTTTACGCCATGTTGCGACCGCGGTCGCGAGGACCGGGGGCCCCGATCGCCAGTGAGGGCGCCATGCGCGCGGCGCAGATCCTGTTCGGCCTCACCTGTGTCTTCTACGGGTGGTCGCACTTCGTCTACGCCGGTTACACCGCCGGCATGGTACCTGTGTGGCTGCCGGGTCGTCTGGCATGGGCTTACTTCACCGGAGTTGGTCACGTCCTCGCGGGACTCGCCATCGTCTGCGGAATACTGGCGGGTCTGGCGGCAACCCTCGAAGCGATCATGATGAG
>DASSQU010000424.1:0-2000 GCA_035702325.1 Steroidobacteraceae bacterium | reverse complement strand
TGGCGTAATCCGTCCCGTGCTTCGCATCGGGACCGTTCTTCGCGCGCGAGTGCCAGATGTGGAGCTCGAGCGTACCCACCTGCGCGAGCCAGAGCAGCGTGGGCAGGTTGTTGCAGAGGAGGTACTCGTGGCTCTCGTCCTTGTGGCCGGAGAACACCGTGATCGTGTCGACGAACGCCGGGCGCTCCTGCTCCCAGTGCTTCTGGAAGAAGCGCTGGCCGTGGATGCCCTCGGGCATGCGGATCATGGTGAGCGGCCGGTCGCGAAGGTGCGGCAGCATGTAGCGGGCGACCCGGGTGAGATAGCGGAGAAAATCACGCTTGGTGACCGGCGCCCCCCGCGAGCCGGCGGCGGGCCAGTACACGCGGTCGAGATTCGTGAGGCGGATGCGCGCGCGGCCGGCGGCGAGATCGAGCCGGTCGGCGCGGCTGCCGAGCTGCTCGAGGATCGCGCCGACCTCGGCCGGGGTGCCGCCGGCGGCGGGCGGATCGGCGGCGGGGGCCGGAGCGGGCGGCGCGGAGCGCGCGCCGCGGCGCGGCCGGGACGCGCCCGCCTTGTGCACCGTGCGGGGGTCGATGTCGTCGCGCAGCCGCAGGAACACCGGCGCGCGCAGCGCGCCGGCCGGCGTCCACTCGCTGAAGGTGACTTCCGCGACCAGCTCCGGTTCGAGCCAGGCGGTCGGGCGATGCAGCGGCGGCGGCTCGGCGAACGGCGGGCTGTCGCGCTCGAGGCGCGCGCTGCGAGTGCGCAGCGCCGCGATGATCTGCGCGTCGAGTCCCGAGCCCACGTGCCCGGCATAACGCAGCGCTTTGCCCTCCCAGAATCCGAGCAGCAGTGCGCCGAGCGGCTCGCGGGCGCCGCGACCGCGGGTGTAGCCGCCGATCACGAACTCGGCCGACTGACCCGCCTTGATCTTCATCCAGGCGCGCGAACGCTTGCCCGGCTGGTAGGTGCCGTCGACGCGCTTGGCGACCACACCCTCGAAGCCGTTGCTCACGCTGGCCGCGTAGAGCTCGCGCCCGTCGGTCGCGACGTGTACGAGCTGCAGGTGCGCCGCCGGCAGCAGGCATTGCGCCAGGTAGCGGTGCCGGTCGAGGTAGGCAGTCGGGCGCAGGTTAACCCCTTCGAAGTGCAGCAGATCGAAACACACCAGCACCACCGGCGAGTCGCGCTGCGCGGCGGCGATCTCGGCGGCGCTCTTCAGCTGGGCGCGGTTCTGCAGCGCGTTGAACGACGGCCGGCCCGCGGCATCGAGCGCCACGATCTCCCCGTCGACGATCATCTGCCCGGCCGCCTGGGTGGCGAGCTCCGCGGTGATCTCGGGGAACAAGGGCGTGAGGTCGAGCCCGCGTCGCGACCTGAGCGTCACGCTCCCGTTGCGCACGAAGGCGATGACGCGGTAGCCGTCGAGTTTCGGCTCGTAGCGCCACCGGGGGTCGGACCCGGGCGCGCCGTCGCTCTCAGCCAGCATCGGCGCGAGCTTGCCCGGCAGCTCCTCCGGCGGTCCGCTGGGCGCCAGGCGCGCCGCATCGAGGCGCTGCGGGACGTTGGCGGCGGTGAGCTCCTCGAGGCCGAGTCCCGAGAGCACCGAGCAGGCCCGCGCCAGCACGTCGTTCGCCTGCGCGAAACGGTCGCGATGCTTGATGAGCAGCCACTGGCGGTCGGCGCGGGTGCGCACCAGCGTGAACGAGCCCTTGAGCTTCTCGCCGCGCAGAAAGAAGCTCAGCTTGCCGGCGGCGAGCTCGGCGCGCACGCGCCGCTCGGCCTCGGTGCGATCGCCGAAGGAGTACTGCCCGGCCTCGTCCGGTGAGTACGCGCCGCAATCCCACACGATCACCTTGCCGGCGCCGTATTCCTTCGGCGGGATCACGCCCTCGAAGGAGGCGTAATCGAAGGGGTGATCCTCGACCTCGACCGCCATGCGCTTGTCGCCGGGGTCGAGCGAGGGCCCCTTGGGAACCGCCCAGGACTTGAGCACGCCGTCGAGCTCGAGGCGGAAG
>DASSQU010000423.1:0-5663 GCA_035702325.1 Steroidobacteraceae bacterium | reverse complement strand
TGTCGCTCGGCAATGAGCGCATCCTCGCCCGGCGCACCGATTTCGCGGCGCTCGCCACGGCGGTCGCGCGACTGCACTCGCGAGCTCCCGCACTGCCGCTATCGAGTAGCGAGCCGTTTCACATCTACGAGCAGCCGGCGGCGGCGGCGCTGCTGCGGCGTCTCGACTTCCTGCTGGTGAACGTCCACCCGCTGTTTCAGCCCTGGTTCCGCGGAGCCGCGGACGCGAAATCGGCGCAATTCGTGGTGAACGTCACCGGCGATCTCGTGGACCGCTTCTGCGGTCCGATCCTGGTGAAGGAAACCGGGCTGCCGTCGGCACCGGCCGACGCGGGCTTCAGCCCCGCCCGCCAGGCGTCGTTCTACCGCGAGCTGCGCCGACGCTTCCCGGCGACGTCGACGCGCGCCTTCGCGTATTTCTCCGCTTTCGACGCGCCGTGGCGCGCCTGGGACGAGAGTCCGGTTGCAGCCACGACCGCCGGGGCCGGGGCGCATCTGGAGGAAGCGAACTTCGGGCTCTACGACAGCGAGCGGCGCCCGAAGCCCGCGGCGAGCGAGCTGCCGCCGCTGTGAGCGCTGAAGACTCGCGCCGTCAGGGTCGTCTTCGTCGACTGCTCCGGGCCCCTGTCAACTGTAATTCACAGCTGTCAACTGAAATTCACAGCACCCGCCTGAGCAGGTTGCGCCAAAGCGAGCGCGGCGCGGTTGCCGTTTCCGCTCTCATCTGAGCGCCAGCTCGACCTTCACTTTCTCGCCCGTGTCGGGCTTCGGCGGCGCACTGACGATAAACACGCGCGCCGCGTCGATCGTACCGCCCGCCAGCAGTGCATCCTGGATCGCGCGGGCGCGGTCCTTGCCGAGCGCCTCGAGGTCGGCGTCCGGGACCTCGATGCGCGCGAGCAGCGCGCTCTCGAGATCGGCGATCGCCGGCTCGAGCGGCGGAGTCTCCTTCTTTTTCGCCTCCTGCACCGCGAGCGCCGAGGGCGGCAGCGGCGTGTCCTTGCCGAGCTCGGTCCGGTAGCGCTCGACCAGCAGCCTGAAGTGCGTCGCCGGATCGCCGAGCGCGAGCTCGGCGGCTTCCTGCGGGCGCTTGCGGCCCTGCCGGCTGGCCTGCGCCCGCGCCTCGAGCTCGCGGTCGAGCCGCGCGCGCGCCAGTTGCGGCCGGTCGAGGCGCGCCGAAGTCATGATCGGCACATCGAGCTTGAGCTGCGGGCGCTCGGCAAGCGCCTTGGCGAGCGAGGCGAGCTGCTGTTGCGCGGAGTTGTCGAGCGCGGCGCTGCCGGGCGGGAATTCCACGATGTTCATGTGCTCGCCGCCACCCCCGGCCAGGTGAGCGAGCAGTGCGAACGGCGCGGTGGCGATCTTGACGATCAGGTTGACCACCATCTTCCAGATGATCGGCCCGATGCGAAATGACGGGTCGTCGATCGAGCCCGACATCGGCAGATCGAGGTCGATCACGCCGTTGCGGTCCTTCAGCAGTGCCACCGCGATCTTCAGCGGCAGGTGCACGGCATCGGGACTCTCCACCCGTTCGCCGAGCTCGAGCTGGTCGACGACGAAGTGCTGCTCGGCCGACAGCTTGCGCTGCTCGATGTGGTAAAACACATCCACCGACAGCTTGCCCTTGTCGATCTTGTAGCCGACGAAGTGGCCCGAGTAGGGGTTCACGATGGTCAGGTCGATGTCCTTGAAGGCCATCCTGATGTCGGTGTAGAGCGCCGCCGACAGCAGGTTGACATCGCCCGCGATCTTCACCGGCGAGTACTGTTCCACCTTGCCGTCGAGCTGGACCCGGGCGCGCGAGGTCGGGTCGGATGACAGGCCGATCACGGTGCCGTTGAGCGACTGCATGCTCACCGCAAAGCTCGGCTTGATCCACAGGTCGGTGTAGTTCGCCGCGCCGTTGACTACCCGCACGGTGCCGATCGACATCGGGAATGGCGTTAGCGGCGCCGGCGGCGGCGCGGGCGGCGGGGTCGCCTTGCCACGCGCGACCTTAGGTTTCGGGGCGGGGGCCGGGGCGGGGGCCGGGGCGGGGGCCGCCACCGGCCGGGCTTTGGTCCTGGCGCCTGGCGCGGCGAGCACCTGCTTGATGTTGAGCGTCTGATCGGGCGCGATGATGACCCGCGCGTAGGGCTCGACCAGCGTCACGCTGCGGATCCGCAGCCCCGCGGGCTGCGAGCGGTAGTCGACGCTTGCGACCGCGAGGTCCCGCCAGCGGATGAAGTCGTTGCGCAGTGCGTCGTCGACGGTGCGCAGATCCCGGATGCGCGTATCGCCCTTCAGGGCGAGATAGCCGTCCTCGTGCCGCTCGACGTCGAAGCGCGCGCCGAGCTCGCCCTTGAGCAGCGTCATCGCGGTGTACTGCGCGATGAACGGCTGCAGCGCGGCGAGCCCGAGGTGCTCGGCTTCGAGGTGCGCACTCAGACTCCCTGCCCGCGGGCTCACCTTCCCGGTCGCCTGAATCCGGCCGGACCCGTTGACCGTCGAATCCAAGCTCACCTCGAGCACGTCGTCGGGCGCGGTGTTGAATCCGGTGACGTGCAGGTCGAGGGGCTTGAGCAGCAGCGCCGCCGCCGGCTTCACCTGCCGATCCTCCGCGGAGACCGCCAGACCCTGCACCGAGATATCGGGCACCGATACGGTCCAGGGAGGGGGGGCGGCGGTGCCGGCCGGCGGCGGCGGCGGCGGAGCGGCCTCGCCGGCGGTGGCCGCGCTGCCGGCGGTGGGCGCGGGCGCAGGCCCGGCGAGATCGAGAAGATTCACCCGCCCCTGCTCGCTCAGCCACGCCTGGATGTCGCCGCCGGCGAGCCGTACCCGGGCGACATCGACGCGCCGGCGCGCAAGGTCGACCCGCGTCCCGTCTATATCGATGCGCTCGAGCTTCACGTAGTCGGCCGGCGCGGTGCGCGGCTTGAGGCCGAGGCTCGTCACGGTCACGTTGCGTACGTCGAGGCTGAGGGCGGGCACGCCGGCGCTCAGGGAGAAATCGTAGCCGCCCTTCACCTGGATGAGGCCCGAGTCGATCTCGAACGGCAGCAGCGCCTGCAGGTAGCTCCATACGGTGCGCGCCCGCAGCTGCGCTATCTCGAAGCTACCGTGCGATGCGAGCGGCTCGAGCCGCAGCGTGCCGCTCCAGATGAAGCGCTCGCCCTGTGTCGAGGAGGCCTCGAGCGCGTAGTCGTTGCCGGTGGCCGCGGTGGTGCTGAAATCGCGCAGCTCGAACTCGATCGGCTGCAGCTCCGCGCGAAACGGCGTGGCCCGGCTGCGGTCCTCGAAGGTGCTGGTGCCACCGAGCACGGCGAGGCGCGTGATGTAGAGCCGCATCGGCGCGGGCGGCTTCGGTGGCGGCGGCGGCGCGGGAGGGAACCCCTCGCCGAGGTCGGCGAGGTTCATGACGCCGCCCGGGCGCATCACGACCCGCACGTAGGGTTGCGCGAGCAGGATCTCGCGGAAGCTCGGCGCGAAGCGCCACAGCGTCGCGGGCGAGAGCGCGACGTGCAGCTGCGCAAAGGCCAGCATCGGCTGGCCGTCGGCATCCGGCAGCGACAGCTGCCTCACGTCGAGGCTGAGAGTGAAGGGGTTGAAGCGGATGGCGCCGATGGCGAGCGTGCGCCCGTAGTGGGTGCGCACGAAATCGACCGCCGCCTGGCGCGCGAAGTGCGGCACCGCGAGGAAGCCGGCCGCCGCATAGCCGCCCAGCAGGACGAGCACGATCACCAGTGCTACGAGATAGCGCCGATAAGGCCCCACGGACTGTTACGCCTTGGTTCTTCTTCCACTATCGTAGAGCATCGGCCGACAGTCCGGCCAATGCCGGCCGGGTACATAGCGGGGCTTTAATCGATCATGGTAGATTTGTGACATGAATGGGGGGAGGGGAGCAGCGCAGCCCGTCGGCTCGATCGACGTGGCGCTCGCCCACGCAGGCGTCCTGCTCGAGCGCGACGCGGCGCTCGCGGCCGAACAGGCCGGCGAGATCCTCAAGGTCGCCCCCGGGCACCCGGGCGCCACGCTCATCCTGGCCATCGCGCACCGCACCGCGGCGGATCCCGGGGCGGCACTCGCGCTGCTCGAGCCGCTCGCGGCGCGTCAACCGGGATGGGCCGCCGCCCACTACGAGCTCGGGCTGACGCTCGGCGCGCTAGGGCGCGGCGAGGAAGCGGTTGCGGCCCTGCGTCGCAGCGTACAGCTCGATCCGACCCTGCCCGACGCCTGGCGGGCGCTGGCCGATCACCTCGCGGCCATCGGTGACGAACCGGGTGCCGAGACTGCCCGCGCGCGCTTCCTCAAGGCCTCGGCCCGCGACCCCCGGCTGCTCGCCGCGGGCAGCGCATTGTGCGAGAACCGCATTCCCGAGGCCGAGGCGCTGCTGCGGCGGCATCTGCTCGAGCATCCGACCGACATTGCCGCCATCCGCATGCTTGCGGAGGTCGCCGCGCGTCTCGGACGCTACCAGGACGCGGAGAATCTGCTGGCACGCTGCCTCGAGCTCGCACCCACGTTTCACGGCGCCCGGCACAATTATGCGGTGGCGCTGTTTCGCCAGGGCAAGCACGCGGCCGCGCTGCCCGAGATCGAAGCGCTGCTGCGCGTCGAGGCACACAACCCCAATTACCGCAGTCTGCACGCCGCGGTGCTGGCGGGTATCGGTGAATACGCGCGCGCGATCGACGTCTATCTGCAGGTGCTGCGCGAGTACCCGCGCCAGGGGAAGATCTGGCTTAGTTACGGGCATGTGCTCAAGACTGCCGGCCGCACGGACGACGGAATCGGCGCCTATCGCCGCGCCCTCGAGCTCGAGCCACGGCTCGGGGAGGTGTGGTGGAGTCTCGCCAACCTCAAGACCTACCGCTTCGAGGCCGCGGACGTGGCGCAGATGCAGGCGCAGCTCGCGCGCGACGATCTGAGCACCGAGGACCGATACCACCTGCACTTCGCGCTCGGCAAGGCCCTGGAAGACCGGGAGCTGTACGGCGAGTCCTTTGAACACTACCGGCAAGGCAACGCGCTGCGGCACGCCCAGATCTACTACGACCCCGAGCGCATCCGCGGGCACGTGGCCCGCTCGAAGACGCTGTTCACGCGCGAGTTCCTGGCGGGCGCGCATGCCGCGGGCGCACCGGCACGCGATCCGATCTTCATCGTCGGACTGCCGCGCGCCGGCTCGACGCTGATCGAGCAGATCCTCGCGAGCCACTCCCAGGTCGAGGGCACGATGGAGCTGCCCGATGTGCCGGTGCTGGCGCACGCCATCGGCCTGGAAGGCAGCGAGGGCGGGCTGCGCTACCCGGAAGTTCTCCGCGCCCTGCGACCGGGGCGGCTGCGGGAGCTGGGCGAGGAATATCTGGCGCGCACGCGCATTCAGCGCAAGACCGCGCGGCCGTTCTTCATCGACAAGCTGCCCAACAACGTCCTGCACGCAGTCCTCATTCATCTGATGCTGCCGAACGCGCGCATCATCGACGCACGCCGCCATCCGCTCGGCTGCTGCTTCTCGGCCTTCAAGCAGCATTTCGCGCGCGGCCAGAATTTCACCTACGATCTCGCGGAACTCGGCGCCTATTACCGCTCTTACGTCGAGCTGATGGCGCATTTCGACAGCGTGCTTCCCGGACGCGTGCACCGCGTCTTCTACGAACAGCTGGTGAAAGACACCGA
>DASSQU010000422.1:0-2465 GCA_035702325.1 Steroidobacteraceae bacterium | reverse complement strand
ATGTCGACCAGTGGGCGCGCGACGAGATTCTCCCGGCTCCGAATTCACTGTCATGACTGCAAAGACTGTTCCAACTCATCACGTCACGCCATTCCGCAAGATCTTGGTCGCCAACCGCGGCGAGATCGCGCTGCGCGTGATCCGCAGCGCGCGCGCCATGGGCTACCGCACGGTGGCCGTGTATTCCACCGCCGATGCCGGCGCCCGCCATGTGCAGGAGGCCGACCAGGCGGTCTGCATCGGGGAGCCGCTGCCGGCCCAGTCCTACCTGCGCATCCCGGCGATCGTCGAGGCCGCGAAGCTCAGCGGCGCCGACGCGGTGCATCCGGGCTACGGCTTCCTGGCCGAGAACGAGGACTTCGCGCAGGCTTGCAAGGACGCGGGGCTGGTCTTCATCGGCCCTTCGGCTGAAGCCATCGTGTCGATGGGCAACAAGGCCGGCGCCAAGACGCTGATGCAGGCGGCCGGCGTGCCGTGCATCCCGGGCTACCAGGGCGAAGACCAGAGCGAGAGCCGACTGGCCGAGGAGGCCGCCCGCATCGGCTTCCCCGTGATGATCAAGGCCACCGCCGGCGGCGGCGGCCGCGGCATGCGGCTGGTGCCTTCGGCGAAGGAATTTCCCGAGCTGCTGCGCCGCGCGAGGTCCGAGGCGCAGAGTGCCTTCGGCGACCCCGAGGTGATCCTCGAGCGCGCCATCGTCGAGCCGCGCCACATCGAGATCCAGATCTTCGCCGACCGCCATGGCAACGCGATCCATCTCGGCGAGCGCGACTGTTCGGTGCAGCGCCGGCACCAGAAGCTGATCGAGGAAGCGCCGTCGCCCGCCGTCGATGCGGCCCTGCGCGAGCGCATGGGCGCGACGGCGGTGGCGGCCGTGAAGGCGATCCGCTACGAAGGTGCGGGCACGCTCGAATTCCTGCTCGACCGCGAAGGCAATTTCTATTTCATGGAGATGAACACGCGGCTGCAGGTCGAGCACCCGGTGACCGAGGCCGTGACCGGCCTCGACCTGGTCGAACTGCAGCTGCGCGTGGCGGCCGGCGAGGCCCTGCCGCTGACCCAGGCGCAGGTGCGTTTCGAGGGCCATGCGATCGAGGTTCGGTTGTGCGCCGAGGATGCCGACCAGGGCTTCATGCCGCAGAGCGGCACGGTGGCGCTGTGGAAGATGCCGGCCCAGCTGCGGGTCGAGGACGCATTGTGTTCGGGCGCCGAGATCCCGCCGTACTACGACTCGATGATCGCCAAGATCATCAGCCACGGCCGCACCCGCGACGAGGCGCGGCGCAAACTGGCGGCCGGCCTGGAAGACGCGGTGGCGCTTGGCGTGACCACCAACCAGGCCTTCCTGCGCAGCTGCCTCGCGCATCCGGTGTTCGCCGCGGGCGCCGCCACGACCGCGTTCATCGGCCAGCATCAGGAAGCCTTGCTGGCGCCCGATGAAGCCGTGCAGGCGCGTGCCGCGGCGCTGGCGGCCGTGCTGCTCTACGAGACCACGGGCGAGCGCCGGCAGCGCGCGGCGGGCCGGCGCCTGTCGCACAACCTGCCGATCTCGCTGCGCTTCGACATCGGCGGCAAGGCGCAGAACGCGAGCGTGACCTTGCCGCGCCAGCACCGCTTCGAGGTCGCGCTCGGGGAGCGCAGTTTCGCGATCGATGTGGTCGCACTCGGCTCCGACACGGTCCGCTTCGTCTGCGATGGCCTTCAGGAGCACGCGACCTGGTTCCGCGACGGTGCGACCCTGCTGCTGCAGTACCGCGGCCTGGCGCTGCGCGTCGAGGACAAGACCCGCGCCGCCTCGGCACGGCAAGGCGAATCGGGTGGCGACGGAAAACTTCGCGCCTCCATGAACGGCCGCGTCGTCGCGGTGCTCGCGGCGGTCGGCGACATGGTGGAGGCGGGGCAGCCGATCGTCACGCTGGAGGCGATGAAGATGGAGCACGTGCATGCGGCGCCCGTCGCCGGGCGGTTGACGGCGGTGCATGTATCGAACGGGGAGCAGGTGGCGGCCAGCCGGGTGGTGGCTGAGATCGAAGTGCTCGTGACTGGGCCTGCGTGATCCCGATGGTGATGCTGTTCTCCCATGGAAAGGCGCCCGGCAAGCGGTGCGGGCCGAGCGACCCCACTGCGCCGGCCCTTCGGGCTCCCTTGCGCTGCTCGCCTTTCGCGGGGTCTCGCTCAAACTCGCTCCGCTGCGCTCCACTCAAACAGTCGCGAGCCTTTATCCGCGAAAGGCTGCGCTGCTCAGCGGCGCAGAGGGGATCGCCCGTCCCGCACCGCATGCCGGGCTCAGGGGGTGTTCAACGGGTCGCGTCGTCTCCAACGCCGATGCAACCCCGACGTACCAGCGGTGGCGGGCGGTATGCCCTGGGCTGGCCGTTGAGGCACCGCCGAGCAGCGGAGCGGCAGGCGGATCAGGGCCGCGCGTGTTTGAGTGGAGCGCAGCGGAGCGAGTTTGCGCGGACCCC
>DASSQU010000421.1:0-4913 GCA_035702325.1 Steroidobacteraceae bacterium | reverse complement strand
CGCACCGCGCTGTTCTGCTGGCTGTATGCGCGGCGGCTGCGTGGCAAGTTCATCCTGCGCGTCGAGGACACCGACCGCGAGCGCTCGACGCGCGAGGCGGTGCGCGTGATTCTCGAGGGGATGGCCTGGCTGGGCCTCGATGCCGACGAAGGACCGTACTACCAGACCGAGCGCTTCGATCGCTACCGCGCGGTGATCCGCGCCATGCTGGATGCCGGCACGGCCTATCACTGCTACTGCACCAGGGAAGAGCTCGACGCGCTCCGCGAGCAGCAGATCGCGCGCAAGGAGAAGCCGCGCTACACCGGGATCTGCCGCGAGCGGCGCGAGGCGCGGCCGGGCGTGGCACCGGTGGTGCGCTTCCGGAATCCGCTCGAGGGGTCGGTGGTGGTCGAGGACCTGGTGCACGGTCCCGTGACCTTCCGCAACGCCGAGCTCGACGACCTGATCATCGCCCGCTCCGACGCCACTCCGACCTACAACTTCTGCGTGGTGGTCGACGATATGGACATGGGGATCACTCATGTGATCCGCGGCGACGATCACCTGAACAATACCCCGCGCCAGATGAACATGCTGCGCGCGCTGGGCGCTACGCCGCCCGCTTACGCCCACGTGCCGATGATCCTCGGGCCCGACGGCGCCAAACTGTCCAAGCGCCACGGGGCGGTGAGCGTGCTGCAGTACCAGGAGGAGGGCTATCTGCCGGACGCGTTGCTCAACTACCTCGTGCGCCTCGGCTGGTCGCACGGCGACCAGGAGCTGTTCACGCGCGAGGAGATGATCGCCGCTTTCGACATCCACGACGTCAACAAGGCGGCCTCGGCCTTCAATCCGGAAAAGCTCCTGTGGCTCAACCAGCAGCACATGGTGCGCGCCGCGCCCGCGGCGCTCGTGCCGCACCTGCGCTTCCAGCTCAAGCGGCTCGACATCGACAGCGACGATCAGGCGCTCCTCGAGGGTGTGATCGTCGCGCAGCGCGAGCGTGCCCGTACGATGAAGGAGATGGCGGAGAACAGCCGCTTCTTCTTCTCCGACGACATCCGCATTGACCCCAAGGCGGCAGCCAAGCATCTCACTGCGGAGGCGCTCGCGGCGCTCGGCCGGGTGCGGTCGCTCCTCGCGGGCCTCACCGCGTGGAACGCCGCGGCGATCCATGGCGCGCTGAATGAGCTCGCGCTACAACTCGCAGTCGGGCTCGGCAGGGTGGCGCAGCCGCTGCGCGTTGCGGTGACCGGCAGCGCCGTGTCACCGCCGATCGATGCGACGCTCGCGCTCCTCGGGCGCGACCGCACACTCGCTCGCATCGACGCGGCCTTGGCAGGGTCCGGAACCGGTCGAGCGCCTTAGCGGACGGCCGGCTCGGGCGTGGGCTCGTGGTGCCGGGCACCGCCGTCGGCGCGGTAGGCGCCGATGACCTCGATTGCACCCCGCACCAGGTCGCGCTCGGCACGGGAGAGGTAGGGATTCCAGATGTCGAAGATGAGGATCGCCCGCGGCGTATCGGAGCGGTTCCATGCCTCGTGCTCGATCGTATCGTCGAACACCCACGCCTTGCCCGGAACCCATTCGCGGATCTCGCTGCCGACGCGAAACGCGCAGTCTCGCGGCACGATGAGCGGCAGGTGTACGGTGACGCGCGCGTTGGTCACCCCGGTGTGGGGCGGGATATGTGTACCGGGCTCCAGTATCGAGAAGAAGGCGCTCGGACCGTGCTGTGCGATGTCGCACAACGGTGCCCCCTTGAGTGCCTCGGCCGTGCGCGGGCAGCGTGCCAGATGTTCGCCCTGTGGGATGCCCTCGTTCCAGAGAAAATAAGCGCTCCAGCGGCGTGACTTGTTGAGTTCCCTCCACTGTGCAAGCGGTGCGTCATCGGGATAGGCCACGTACGGCGTCAGGCCCGCCGGGTCGGCGCTGAGCACCGCCGTGAGCTCGGAGCAGATCGCATCCGTTGTTGCCTCGATCGCATCCAGCCACGGGAATTGCGCACGTTCGAAGAACTCGACCGCCGGGAGCTCGGGGTAGTAGAGGAACGTCGGCTGGGGCGCGTAGCGATTGCGCCGGCCGGTCAGGAGATCGATGCACCGGTCCATCCGGCGGTATTCACCGCCGCCATGACTGTCCCGGATGTCCGCCAGCCGCTCCTCGATGGCCCGAGCGAGTGCGGCATCATCGCGCCGAACCGCGTCGCGCGCGCGTTCGAGCGCCGCAGCGAGTGTTGCCGGTGGCGTAACGTCGGGCGGGACGAGCGCAAGGGCATCCCGATAGAGCCGCGCTGCCTGGCGCGTTTCGCCACGATCCTCGAGCAGCGCCCCCTTCTGCAGCAGCGCCGGAACATGCCGGGGCTCGAGTGTCAGCGCCCGCTCGACGGCCTGCGCTTCCTCCGCAGTGAGGCGCAGCGCGTGCAGGCTCGAGGCGAGATTCGACCAGAGCGCCGGGTGCCGCGGGTCCGCCGCGGTCGCGCGCTCGAAGAAACCTCGGGCTTCACCGGCGCGGCCGTAACGCATCATGCTCAGGCCGAGCTCGTTCAGCACGGCCGGATGCGCCGGAGCGAGACGCGCCGCGCGAGCGAGCAGCTCATCGGCTTCGGCGTTGCGACCGGCGGCGGTCGCAGCCTTGGCGGCCTGCACCAGTTGCAGCGCGGTGGCGTTGCTCGCTGCGACGGCGTCCTTATCGCTCATGCACCTTCCCCCGGCTTGACAAGCCCGAGACCCCTGCGTACGGTGCGCCGGCTTCGCGTGGGGCCATAGCTCAGCTGGGAGAGCGCTTGCATGGCATGCAAGAGGTCGGCGGTTCGATCCCGCCTGGCTCCACCAGCTCCGGGCGCCTAGTTTCGCCCATCCTCACCCGGGCGAGATCGCCCTGTTCAGCCTCCGGGCGTGTGGGGTCCTTTTGGGAATTCCTGCGCTCTTGCGTGCTTGTCCGGCGACGCACGCCCGGGTCATCTGTTGACAATTTACAACAAACGGTGTTGCGCGCGTACCGCGAGGCTGATCGTTCTGCTGCGTAATTGATACAAGAATTGCGGGGAGCGTTCCTGCAATGCTACGCTGACTTTAAGTAAAGGTCTCGATCATAAGAGACCTTTGCACTCCGTTGTCGGTCACGAGCGTCTGATCAGGTCCGCTGCCTCAGGGCAGTCGCCGCTGCGCTCGCGCCGCAAAGCGCAGAACTCAGGGGAGAAATCCATGCCATCAGGTCCGTCGGCTCGCTCGAAGCAAATCCGGCTCGCGGTTCACGGCGCGCTCGCTGCGTCCTGCATCGCCGCCGCACCCGCGCTCGCACAGGAGGCGCCCGGCGCGCAACCGGCCACAGCGCAGCCGCAGGCGCCGCAGGAAGTCGTGGTCACCGGCTCGCGCATTCTGCAGAGCGTGGCTCAGTCGACGCAGCCGATCTCGGTCATCAGCTCCGCGGACATCGAGAAGACCGGCCTCGCCAGCGTCGGCGACCTGCTGCAGCAGCTCACCACCAGTGGCAAGGCGCTCAACGACAAGTTCAACTCATCCGGCAACTTCGGCTACCCGCCGGACGGCGGCGGCATCGGCGCCGGTTCCGCTCAGGTTGACCTGCGCAACCTCGACTCCAAGCGCACGTTGGTGCTGGTCGACGGGCTGCGCTGGGTGAACGAGTCGTCGGCCTCCGGTGTCAGCGGCAGCGCCGACCTCAACACCATCCCGCTCTCGATCATCGACCATATCGAAGTGCTGGAGGACGGCGCCTCCTCGATCTACGGATCGGATGCGATCGCCGGCGTCGTCAACATCATCACCAAGAAGAAATTCGACGGCGTGCAGCTGAGCGGTTACACCGGCGACTACAGTAAGGGCGGCCGCACCACCGAGGCGGACCTCACGGCCGGCGGCTCGAGCGGCAAGTTCTCGGGGATCTTCGTGGCGAGCTTCTACAATCAGGATGAGATCAGCTCGTCCAAGTGGTGGCAGTCGTCGTTCCCCGAGCCGCTGGCGGGGCTCAGGGCGGGCAGCTCCGGAACCCCGCAAGGTCGCGACATCTTCTGCGACCCGTCGATCGCCGCGGGCCCCGACCCGAACAATCCGGTCTACGGTTCGTGTGCTAACCCCTTTGACGTGACGCTCAATACCGGCACCACGAGCCCGGTGTGGAATCCGCTGAATCCCACGGCAGCACCCAGTACGTACCACAACTTCAGCGGGACCGACCGCTTCAACTTCGCGCCGCTCAATCTGCTGCTGACGCCGTCGCAGCGCAAGGCGCTGTGGACCGACGTCACGTACGACGCGACCGACGACATCCAGCTCTACGCCAAGGGCATGTTCAACACCCGCCAGTCGGCCAACCAGGCGGCTCCGGAGCCGATCTTTCTCGGGCCGTTCGCTGGTACCGGAGGTATCGCAGACGGGATCAACGTGTCGCATCTGAATCCGTTCAATCCCTTCGGCATTGATCTGTGCGCGACGGCCTCGCCGGCGTGCGGAAACGGGACGCAGAACTCGTTCTTCATCACCCGCCGTCCGCTCGAAGGCGGGCCGCGCGTCTTCACTCAGGACGTTAACACCTGGTACTTCAGTGGCGGCCTGCGCGGCACGATCCATTGGTACGAAGGATTCACCTGGGACCTTAACTTCCTCGATACGGAGAACAAGGCCAGTCAGACGTTCACCGGCGGCTATAACCTCAGCAAGCTCAGCCTTGCACTCGGCGACCCGAGCATTTGTGCCGCGGTTCCCGGGTGCACGCCGCTGGATTTATTCGGCGGTCAGGGACGGCAGATCACGCCGGCGATGCTGAAGTACGTCGAGGCGACGCAACTCGACTCGAGCGACCAGAAGCTCAAGCTCTTTTCCGCTAACATTACCGGCACGATCTTCCATATCGAAGATCGGGCGGCGGGGATCGCGGTGGGCGCCGAGCACCGCCTCTACGACGGTGCGTTC
>DASSQU010000420.1:0-4757 GCA_035702325.1 Steroidobacteraceae bacterium | reverse complement strand
AGCAGGTGAGCGCGACCTGGAAACTGGACGATCCGCTGGCGCTGCTGGCGCTCAAGTGGGCGGCGCGGCTGCACGAGATCGGGCTCGACGTCTCGCACAGCGGCTACCACCGCCACGGCGCCTACCTGCTCGAGAACGCCGACATGCCGGGCTTCCCGCGCGAGGAGCAGCGGCTGCTCGCGCGTGTGGTCGGCGCCCACCGCCGCAAGCTGGCGCTCGAGGGACTCGAAGAGCTGGTGCCGCCCTGGGACCGCAGTGCCCTCTATCTCATCATCCTGCTGCGCCTCGCGGTGCTGCTGCACCGGGGCCGAAGCGCCACCGCGCTTCCCGCGATCGAGCTCACCGCCACGCCGCGCTCGCTGGAGATGCGCTTCCCGGCACGGTGGCTGAAGGAGCACCCGCTCACCTCCGCAGACCTGCAGCAGGAGGTCGACTACCTGCGCGCGAGCGGCTTCAGGCTGCGGGTGTTCAGCACCCGCTGAGCGGGGGCCTGCCGCCCGGCGCGCGCCGCGGCGCTACACGGTGACGCCTGGTCCCGCGGCGTAGGTCGCGAGCAGCTCGGCCTGGGCGTTGAGCGCCCCGGCCGCGCCGCGCTCGATGCGCTCCCAGCGGCCGTCGGGCAGGAGCCTCCAGGCCTGGCAGTTGTCGGCGAGGCAGATCTCGAGATCGCGCAGGATCCGCTCCTCGTGCGAGTGCTCGCGGATCGGGAACACCACCTCGACGCGGCGGAAGAAATTGCGCTCCATCCAGTCGGCGCTGGCGCAGAACATCTCCGGCTCGCCGCCGTTCTCGAAGTAGAAGACGCGCGAGTGCTCGAGGAAACGCCCGACGACCGAACGCACCGTGATGTTCTCCGAAACCCCCGGCACCCCGGGGCGCAGTGCGCACACGCCGCGCACGATGAGATCGATCCGCACCCCGGCCCGCGAGGCGCGGTAGAGCGCCTCGATCGCCGGCCCGTCGACCAGCGCATTCATCTTGGCGATCACCCGCGCCGGGCGACCGGCGAGGGCGTGCCCGGCTTCGCGCGCGAGCTTGGCGAGCACCATGTCGTGCATGCCGAAGGGCGACTGCACCAGGCGGCTGAGGGTCGGGGTGCGCGTCAGGCTGGTGAGCTGCAGGAACAGCTCGTGCACGTCATGGCCGATCTCGTCGTCGCAGGTGAACAGGCCGTAGTCGGTGTACTGCCGTGCGGTTTTCGGGTGGTAGTTGCCGGTGCCGAGGTGGCAGTAGCGGCGGATGCCGCCGGCCTCGCGGCGCACGACCAGCAGCAGCTTGGCGTGGGTCTTGTAGCCCACCACCCCGTACATGACGTGCGCGCCCGCCTCCTGCAGACGGTTCGAGAGCTCGATGTTGGCTTCCTCGTCGAAGCGCGCGCGCAGCTCGACGATCACCGTGACGTCCTTGCCGGCATTCGCCGCCGCGACCAGCGCATCGACCAGCGGCGAGTCGTGCCCGGCGCGGTACAGGGTCTGCTTGATCGCGAGCACCTGGGGATCGGTGGCCGCCTGGCGCAGGAAGTCCATCACCGGCGCGAAGCTCTGGTAGGGGTGGTGCAGCAGCACGTCCTTCTGGCGGATGCAGGCGAACAGGTCGGGCGCGCCGCCGAGGCGCTTCGGCACGCCGGGCGTGAAGATCGGGTACTTGAGATCGGGCCGCTGCACCAGGTCGTAGACGGCCGACAGACGGTTGAGATTGACCGGGCCGGGCACGTGGTAGGTGTCGAGGCCGTTCGAGGCGAACTGCGCCTGCAGGAAGTTCACCATGTCCCCGGGACAGTCGCTCGCGGTCTCGAGCCGCACCGCCGCGCCGTAGCGGCGGTGGATGAGCTCGCCCTCGAGGGCGCGCCGCAGATCGTCGATCTCCTCCTCGTCGACGAACAGGTCGCTGTTGCGTGTCACGCGGAACTGGTAGCAGCCGATCACCCTGATGCCGGGGAAGAGCTTGTCGACGAAGGACTGCACGATGGTCGAGAGCAGCACGCAGGCGCGCCCGCCTTCCTGGGGCAGCGGCACGACGCGCGGCAGCGAGCGCGGCGCCTGCACGATCGCTAGCTCGCTGTCGCGGTCGAAGGCGTCCTTGCCCTCGAGCCGCACGATGAAGTTCAGGCTCTTGTTCTGAATGCGCGGAAAGGGACGCGCGGGATCGAGCCCGAGCGGGCTCAGGACCGGCTCGACCTCGCGCTCGAAGTACTGCTCGAGCCAGGCGGCCGCTTCCGGGTTCCAGTCGCGCCGCTCGAGCAGCGGCACGCCCTCCTGGGCGAGCGCCGGCAGCAGCAGCTCGTTCAGGCAGCGGTACTGGTCGGCGACCAGGCGCGTGGCGCGGTCGTGGATCGCCGCGAGCTGCTCCTCGATCGTGAGGCCGTCGGCCGCGAGCTGGCCGCCGCCGAGCTCCTGCAGCTGCTTGAGGCCGGCGACGCGGATCTCGAAGAATTCATCGAGGTTGCTGGAGGAGATGCACAGGAACCGCAGCCGCTCGAGGAGTGGCACGGACTCGTCGAAGGCCTGGTCGAGCACCCGCTGGTTGAACTCGAGAAACGAGAGTTCCCGATTTATGTAGTGCTGAGGTGCCTTGAGGTCCGGGGCGTCCATCCGTTCTCAAGGATACCAGCCGCAGGCGACGCGACCGTGAAGAAGCCGGCAGGCTGCCGGCGCGCTGTCAGCGGGATACCAGCATCGGCCCCTCGGGGGCGGGGTCGAGCGCGGCGAGGAGCGGCGCAGCATGGGCGAGGAAATCCTCGCGCCACCGCGGGTCGATCGCGGCGGCGGCCGGCAACGGCACGGTCTGGGGGTTACGGAACACCCCGTTCACGCGGTACTCGTAGTGCAGGTGTGGCCCGGTCGCGAGCCCGGTCATGCCGACGTAGGCGATCACTGCTCCCTGCGTGACGCGCGCGCCGACGCGCGTGCCGTGCGCGAAGCGCGACAGGTGGCCGTAGACCGTGACGATGCTGCGCGAGTGCTGGATCTCGACCTCGTTGCCGTAGCCGCCGTTGCGTCCCGCGAAGCGGATCACCCCGTCGCCCGCGGCGCGCACCGGGGTGCCGGTGGGGGCGGCGTAGTCGACGCCCTTGTGGGCACGGATGAGATTCAGGATCGGATGGCGCCGGTGGGAGTTGAAGCCCGAGCTGATGCGCGTGAACTCGAGCGGCGCCCGCAGGAAGGCGCGCTGCAGACTGTGGCCGTCCGCGCTGTAGTAGGCGGTGCGGCCGTCGGGATCCGTGTAGCGCACGGCGCGGTACTCGCGCCCCTGGTTCACGAACTCGCACACCTCGATCGGTCCCTCGTGCAGGTACTTGCCGTCGCGCCACACCTCGTCATAGGTGGCGACGAAGGAGTCGCCGGAGCGCACGTCGAGCACGAAGTCGATATCCCAGCCGAAGATGTCGGCGAGCGCCACGGCGACCGCATCGGGAGCACCGGCGGCCTCGACCGACTCGAACAGCGAGTGATCGATGCGCCCGCTCACGGTGCGGGTGCGGATCTGGAGGGGGTTGTGCACCACGTCCGCGCGCAGTCCTGCCGGGTCGCGCACCACCTTCAGCGTCTCGGTCTCGCTCAAGCGCCGCTCGAGGCCGAAGAGCTGGCCGTCGCGGTGCGTGACATGCAGCCGCTCTCCCGGGCGCAGGCTGTCGATCCGATCGCGAAGCCCGGGAAGGCCGCGCAGCGAGGCGAGGTCCGCGAGACTGAGCTTCAGGCGCCGGAAGATGCGATCGAGGGTGTCATTGCGGGCGACGATGACATCGATGGTCGAGAGCGCGAGCCGCGCGCCGTCGAGCGCCGGCGCCGCGGCGAGCTGCACCGGCCGCGCCGCCGCGGTGGGCGTGGCGGCGGGGAGGGAGGAGGCCGCGGGGCTGACCACGCCGACGGTCGCGGCAGGCGCCGCCTGCGGGTGCGCGCCCTTCTCGAGCCCGCCGTGCAGCAGCGTCCAGCCGACCAACCCGCAGGCGCAGACCTGCAGCCAGAAGGCGAACGACGTCACCGGCAGCGGTCGGGTCACGCCTTGCGGGTCGGGTTTGTGGCTCGATGCCATCGATTACACTGTCGCGCTAGCGGGGGGAGGTCCGAACCGTACCGGGCCGGGACTTCAGGGTCAATGTATGTTAAGGGCGGGCCCGGAGAACACCCCATTAACTTACTGCGGGCGCCGGTTGCGTTTTGGGAACCGGCTCACGGGATCGAGATGAACTTGGAGCAACAGATCGCCGAGCTCGAGCGGGGCGCGCACGAGGTGCTCACCGCCGCGGAGCTCGTGAAGAAGCTTGAGCGCGGCAAGCCGCTGCACGTGAAGGCGGGCTTCGATCCGACCGCGCCCGACCTGCATCTGGGGCACACGGTGCTGCTCAACAAGATGCGCCAGTTCCAGCAGTTCGGGCACGAGGTGACCTTCCTCATCGGGGACTTCACCGGGATGATCGGTGATCCGAGCGGGCGCAACGCCACGCGCCCGCCGCTCTCGCCCGAGGAGATCCAGGCGAACGCCGCCACCTACCGGGCACAGGTCTTCAAGATCCTCGATCACGAGCGCACCCGCATCGATTTCAACTCGCGCTGGCTCGCGGCGCTCGGTGCCGCCGACATCGTGAGGCTCGCCGCCCACTACACCGTGGCGCGCATGCTCGAGCGCGACGACTTCGCCAGGCGCTACAAGGCGGGCCAGCCGATCTCGATCCACGAGTTCCTCTACCCGCTCGCGCAGGGCTACGACTCGGTCGCGATGCGCGCCGACGTCGAGCTCGGCGGCACCGATCAGAAATT
>DASSQU010000419.1:0-6894 GCA_035702325.1 Steroidobacteraceae bacterium | reverse complement strand
ACTACTCCTTAAACTGGATACCGGGAGTTCCTGCTGCTCGCCTGACGCTGCTGCTGCTCAGGTTCTTTCTTCTTGAAAGCGGCTGCGCAGGTCAGGACGGAGCCGAAGCTCCAAATACGCCGATCGAATTCTTTCACTCGACGAGGAGACTGCCCATGTTTGGGGCCGTCTTCGCGTCCCTCATCCTGAGAATCCACTCGACAAGCAGATCGCGGCGACGGCGCTCATTCACGATCTTGTAATCGTTTCGCGCAACGTCGCCCATTACGCGCCAATTGGAGCGCGGGTACAGAATCCGTTTACCTAGATGCGAGCTCAGGGGCGTCACCGCGTCGGCAGGCTGCTTCGCATAATACATATTATGTGAAATTCTATATGCGGGTCCCGCCTACTAGTCGTCCTCGAGTCCGAACTCCAGCCCAGGCCGCCCTCCCCGCGGCTCGCGGACCCGGGCGAACAGTCCGTCGGCACGCTGCGCGTCTGACCGAAGCGCTCGATCTTGGTCGTCTCCAAAGGCTCATCCCGCACCAGCTGGCAAAGGGGCTAAGCCTCTGTTCAGCTGAGAGTGATTTTCGCCTCAACCCGAGTCCGAGGCATCTACGTACTGATCGGCCACCCGCCGCGTGTCACGATGCTGCGCGCCCGGGAGGTGGGCACTGATGTGCCTCCGCCGCGCGGCAGGCCGAGTGAACGGGGATCTGCGAAGGGGATCGTGACCATGCTTGAGTCCGGCACTCAGCTCGCGCTCGATCATCTGCGGCGGCTGATCGGCGTTGCTGCGCTCGCCCTTGGTTGCAGCGTGCTCGTCGGCGGCTGGGGTTTCGGCATCCACGCTCTGCTGAGCGTTCTGCCGGGACTCAGCATCATGAAGGCCAACACCGCGCTCGCGGTAGCGGCCCTGGGCACGAGCCTCGCCACGACCGGACCGGGGCGGCGCCCGCGCACCTTGTCCACGGCCACTGCGGCCCTCGCGCTCGCCCTCGGACTCGTCACTCTCGCCGAATACACCTTCCACTGGCGCGCCGGCATCGATCAATGGCTGGTCAGGGATCCGGTCACACCCGCAGCAGACTTCCCGGGCCGACCGGCGTTTGTCACGGCGCTCATGATCGCACTGCTCGGCAGCGCCCTGCTCTGCGCGTACCGTCCGCGTCTGCAGCTCGTGAAGACAGTCAATGCCCTGGCGGCATCGGTCATTGCGTGGGCCGCACTGAGCGGTTACGTGTTCGGCGCGCAGGCGCTCAGCGAAGTGCCGGGGTTCGCCTCCGTTGCGCTGCCCACGACGGCTGTCGGCCTGCTCCTCGGCCTCGGTGTATTGATGGCCGAGCCCGTGTCCTGGCCGATCGGCACCGTGACCGACCGCGGCGTCGGCGGGACTGTCTGCCGCTGGCTGTTACCTCCTGCCATTCTGGCGCCGCCCGCCCTCGGCTGGCTCCTGAGTCACACGAGCGGATTGGTCGGCCTTTATCCGAGCGCGTTCCGCTGGGGACTCTATTCTGCCGCCTCGACCTTCGGATCGGTGTGGGTCATTCTGCTGCTGGCCCGGCGAATAACGCTTATCGATGCCGAACGCACCGCGGCCACGGTGCTGTCGCGCCACGATGCGCTCACGGGACTCGCCAATCGACGCGCTTTCGATTCGTTCCTGGCGGAAGCATTCGCTCTCGCCAGGCGCCACGGTCATCCACTGTCGCTGGTGCTGCTCGACCTCGACCGATTCAAGTCCTACAACGATGACTACGGACATCCGGCCGGCGACGATCTCCTGCGAGGCATGGGCAGAGTGCTGCGGACGCTGGCGCGCGAGACGGACCTCGTGGCACGGATCGGCGGCGACAGCGGAGATGCCTCCAGTCTCATCGAGGACTGCGACGCGGCTCTCTACCGGGCCAAGGAGGCCGGACGCAATCGGGTCGCCTGCTCGCGCGAGACCGACGACCCCGGCAGTGCACCCGCCGCGCGTCAGGCCGGATAAACGTGTCCCCTCCCCCGGCGCTGCCCGGCGTGCCGGTCTCTCCACTACCTAATCGTCGAATTCCGTGTCCAGAGACAGCCCCCGATCGTCCGCAACGCGCCGCTGGAAATCCGCGTCCCGGCTCAAGCGCAGCCAATTCTCGCGCGCCTGACGACGCGTCTCCTCCGGCGACAGCTCTCGCTCGGTTCGGAAACCGTATCACCACGACCCCGCTTTGTCCTCAACTCCCGCGCGAAGAAGCGCACCCCTCGCGATATCGAACATCGCGTAGTAGGACCTGTTGACTGCGGCATCGTAATCCCGCTCCGCCAGGCTGAGCCGTGCACTGCGGAGAGCCCGTTCGCTCTTGCGTACCAGCGCGCGTGCAAATCGGACTGTCACATCACAATCCCTTCGCGTTTGACGGTCCTGAGGAAACCTGGTCTCGGGAATTGCTCCGGATGCAGCCAGTCTTCGATGGCAATGGGAACCGGCTGGATCATGATTCCGGTTTCGAGAAACACGTGGTACGCAAGGCCAGACAGCATTGAAAGTGTCTCGCCGTCGTTGCCGCGTTCACGTAATACGAGCGCCAGATCGGCATCGCTGTCCGGCCGTGCTTCGCCGCGCACGCGGGAGCCGAACAGAATTGCCTGCTCGAGGCGAACTTCCGGCGGAAGGCGCTCGAGAAACGCGCGCACCGCACTCTCGGTCTCGGGATCCAGGAACTTCATGTCGCCATTTTCGCCGTGGGGCCGCGGACAGGCAAAGATTCAGTAGCTCGGTCCGGCGCGGCACCCTACTCCGGCCCGGTGCGGCACGTTGGCGGCCCCGCCCTGCCCCGGCACCCCGCGATGCCGCACGCCAGGGCGCTCATTCGGGATAGACCAGCGTCCCGTCCGCAAGGCGCTGCGCCCCGGGCGTCATCTGTGCAGCGATGACCTTGCCACCTTTCATGAGGTGCATGACGGGCAGGCCACCGGCCAGCAGGTAGTCGGCGATGATGCGGCGATGGCAGCGCCACCACAGCGCCTCGGCGCACATGATGGCGCAGCGATGCCGCCGCGCGAGGGCGCGCAATTCTTCGAGCCCGGCACGGAAAGCGTCCGTGGCTGCGTAATCGGCGTAGTTGCGAAATGCGGCGTTTCGCCACCAGCTGTTGGGCGAAGGCAGCGCGCTGTCGCTCCGCCGGCGTCCTCCGAGCGCGCTCAGGTGCTCATAGCCGATCCCCGCCTCCGCCAGCGAGCCCGGCAGCACCTCCTTGTTGAACTGCGGATTGGTGCGCGAGCGCGGATACGAGCGGACGTCTGCCACCAGGTCGACGCCCTCCGGATTCAGCATCGCGATGAATTCGCCGATCGTGCACGTCGAGTGCCCGATGGTGAATAAAGCAGCGGCGGACCCGCCGCTCAGGTCTTGCGGGAACGTTCGACCTCCTCGATCTCGGTGAGCGCGAGCACCGAATGCGCGTACGCGCCTCCGGCGCGCATCTCGGCGGCCACCCAGATCGCTTCCATCAGCTCCCGGGGACTCGCTCCGTGGCGCAGCGCCGCCTTGGTATGGCCGCGGATGCAATACGGACACTGGGTGACGTGCGCAACCGCCACCGCGATGAGCTGCTTGGTCTTCGCAGGCAGCGCGCCCTCGGCGAACACCTGGCGACTGAACGCCTGGAACGCCTCTTCGGTCTCGGGAGCGAGTGCGCGACGCTTCTCGCTGAGCTCGCGCGATGAGGACGGATAGACCGGCTCGGCCATGTTGATGCTCCTTGGGAGGTGGTATCTGCCGAGACTACTCCTGGTGCGATCTACAGCAGTTTATCTTGTAATTTGCGGGTGTTAGGGTCGATTATTCATGTAAGACATGAATAAGCTCCGGCACCCTCGTGCGGTCTTCGGCCGCGATAGTTAAGCACCTCCTTAACTATCGCCGCCAGCACCCTCGACTCCCTCGCCGCCCGCGGACAACAGCACAGGCGGCGAGTAATAGCCGGCGCGTCGTTTGTGGAATACTCCGCCGCCGGAGGAGCCGCCAATGAACCCCGAACAGGGTAAGAAAGACGGCTGGAGCTGGTGGTACCTGCTCTTCCTGGTGCAGTTCGTGGCGGTGCTCTGGCCGCCCTTCTACAACGAGGTCGAGCCGACCTGGGCCGGTATGCCGTTCTTCTACTGGTATCAGCTGCTGTGGATACTGATCGCCGCGGCGATCACCGCCGGCATCTACCTGGTGACCCGCAAGTAGCACCCACCGGCCCGCACGCTCAGGAACTTCCATGCACGACGTGAACCGGGTTGCGCTCGTCATCTTCGTGCTGCTGTTCGCCTTCATCACGTGGCTCGGATTCGCCGCAGCGCACTGGCGCAATGGCGATCTCGACCTGCTGCACGAGTGGGGACTCGCCGGCCGGCGCTTCGGCACCGTCGTCACCTGGTTCCTGGTGGGCGGCGACCTGTACACCGCTTATACCTTCGTGGCAGTTCCGGCGCTCGCCTTCGGCGCGGGCGCCGTGGCGTTCTTCGCCGTGCCCTATACGATCGCCGTCTATCCGCTGCTGTTCCTCGCCTTCCCGCGGCTCTGGCAGGGATGTCACAAGCACGGCTACATCACTACCGGGGACTTCGTTCGCGGGCGCTTCGGCAATCGCTGGCTGGCGCTCGCGATCACCGTCACCGGGATCGTCGCGACCATGCCCTACATCGCGCTGCAGCTGGTCGGCATCCAGGTGGTGCTCGGCGGGCTCGGGCTCTCCGGGACCGGCCTGGCGGCCGATCTGCCGCTCATCATCGCCTTCCTGATCCTCGCGGCGTTCACCTACTCGAGCGGACTGCGCGCCCCGGCATCGATCGCGATCGTCAAGGACATCCTGATCTACATCACCGCCTTCGTCGCGGTCATCGCCATTCCGATCGAGCTCGGCGGCTTCGGCAGGATCTTCGCCGCGGTGCCGCCGGCGAAGCTGCTGCTCGCTCCCCCGGGGCCGAATACCACCGGCTCCTACGGCGCCTATGCGACGCTCGCCCTCGGCTCGGCGTTCGCGCTGCTGCTTTATCCGCACTCGATGACCGCCATACTCAGCGCGAACAGCGGCCGGGCCATCCGCCGCAACGCGGCGCTGTTGCCGGGCTATTCCTTCATGCTGGGACTGCTCGCCCTGGTCGGTTTCTTTGCGATCGCGGCCGGGGTGAAGGGACTCCCCGAGTTCGCCGCCGGCTTCAAGCAGTTCGGCAACAACTTCGCGGTTCCGGCGCTGTTCCTGCACAGCTTCCCCTCGTGGTTCGTCGGGCTCGCCTTCGCGGCCATTGCGATCGGGGCGCTGGTGCCGGCGGCCATCATGTCGATCGCCGCCGCCAACCTCTATACCCGCAACATCCATCGCGAGTTCATCAACCGCAACCCGACCGACCGGCAGGAAGCGCAGATGGCGAAGTGGGTGTCGCTGATCGTCAAGCTCGGCGCACTGGTGTTCATCCTGTTCATACCGACGCAGTACGCGATCTATCTGCAGCTGCTCGGCGGCATCTGGATCATCCAGACGCTGCCTGCCGTGATGATCGGCGCCTACACCCGCTGGTTCAACGACTGGGCGCTGCTCGCCGGCTGGGCAGTCGGCACCTTCGCCGGCACCTGGATGGCGATCGCCGCGGACCTCAAGCCCACCTACCCGGTACACATCGGCGGCTTCACCTTCCCCGGCTACACCGCGCTCTACACGGTGATTCTCAACATCGTGGCGGCGGCGGTGCTGACGGTGATCGTGAAGGCGCTCGGGACGCGGCGGCCGGCGGCGGATGAGACCGTCGCCACCGACTACCTGCTGGTCTGAGGCCGCGGCCGGGCGCGGGCGCCGGGGCCCTCCCCGGCCGGGCGCCGCATTCCCGGCGCGCGCGCGCTTCCGCGCAGCCACCTCTCCGGGGGGATAGGCCGCGCACCCGCGGTGCGGTACTGTGCCGGGCGGATGTGGATCGTCAGGCTGGCGCTGCGGCGCCCGTACACCTTCATCGTTCTCGCGATCGTGATCCTGCTCGGCGGGCTGTTCGCGATTACGCGTACGGCGACCGACATCTTCCCGAACATCGATATCCCGGTGGTCGCGGTGATCTGGCGCTACTCCGGGCTGTCGCCGGAGGAGATGGCCACCCGCCTGGTGCTGTTCTCCGAGCGCATCGCCCAGACCACGGTCAACGACGTCGAGCACACCGAGTCGCAGTCGCTCTCGAGCGAGGCGATCGTCAAGTACTTCTTCCAGCCGAACGTCCGCGAGGAGATGTCGTTCGCGCAGATCACCGCGGTGTCGCAGACACAGCTGCACTACTCGCCGCCGGGGACCGCTCCGCCCTTCATCCTCGCCTACAACGCCTCCTCGGTGCCGATCCTGCAGCTCGCGCTCTCGAGCGACAACCTCTCCGAGGCGCAGCTCTTCGACCTCGGCAACAACATCATCCGCACCGGGCTTGCCACCGTGCACGGCGCCTCGATGCCCTATCCCTACGGGGGGCTGCAGCGCGAGGTGCAGGTGGACCTCGATCCCGACGCGCTGCGCGCCCAGGGACTCTCGGCCAACGACGTCACCAGCGCGATCGCCAGCGGTAACCTGATCCTGCCGGCCGGCACCGAGAAGATCGGCGACCGGGAGTACTTCGTGGCACTCAATGCCAGCCCGCGGACCATCGAGGAGCTCAACGGGCTGCCGGTCACCGCCCGCAACGGCCGCCTGATCTACGTGCGCGACGTCGCCCACGTACTCGACGGCTACCCGCCGCAGACCAACATCGTGCGGCGCGACGGCCACCGCGGCGTGCTGATGAGCGTGCTCAAGACCGGTGGCGCCTCCACGCTCGACATCATCCGCAGCATCAAGGAGCGGTTGCCGGGGATCCGCGCCGCCCTGCCGCCCGGCTTCAAGGTCGACCTGGTGGGCGATCAGTCGCTGTTCGTGCGCG
>DASSQU010000418.1:0-8087 GCA_035702325.1 Steroidobacteraceae bacterium | reverse complement strand
CTCTCGGCTTCGCCGACCACTTCGATCCCGGGAATCTCCTCGAGGAGGCTCCGCAGCCGTGCGCGCGCCGGCGGCTCGTCGTCGACGATCAGCACCCGCAGGCGCGGTGCGGCGGCGCTCATGCGCGGGAGTCGGCGGATCCGGGCTTTGGCGCCGGCGGCTTCTCCACCAGCGGAAAGCGCAGGGTCACGATGTACTCGGAGTCGAAGCTGCCCGACTTCATCAGCGCGCGCTCGCCGTACATGAGGCCGAGCCGCTCGCGGATGTTGGCGAGCGCCAGGCGGTTGCCGTCGCGCTGCGCCGGCCCCGCCCCGAGCGGGTTGCGCACCACGAGGGTGATGAGCCCGGCGCTCACCTCGCCGCTGATCGTCACCCTGCCGCCCGCGGGCCGCGGCTCGATGCCGTGGTAGATGGCGTTCTCGAGCAGCGGCTGGATCATCAGGCCCGGCACCAGCGCGTTGCCGGGGAGCGAGTCGGTCTTCCACTCGACCTCGAGGCGCCTGCCGAGCCGCAGCTGCTCCATGCGCTGGTAGGTGCGCGCCACCTCCAGCTCCTCCGCCAGCGTGATGGTGTCGCGCTTGTCGCTCAAGGTGGCGCGGAACAGGTCGGCCAGATCCTGCACCGCGCTCTCGGCACGGGGCGGGTCGGTGCGGGTGAGCGCCGCGATGGTGTTCATGCTGTTGAAGAGGAAGTGCGGGCGGATGCGCGCCTGCAGCGCATGCACCTGTGCCGCCGCGCGCAGCTCGACGCTGCGGCGCCACTCGTGCGCCACGTAGAAGTAGCGCAGCGCGAGCCCGGTCACCACCAGCGAGATCCACAGATTGCGCAGCGCGAAGCTGCGCGGGTGGGCGGGAAAGAGCGGCGCGCCGCCGGAGTCGATCACCATCTGGGTGCGGCCGATCAGCCAGGCGCACACCGAGATGACCGCCACCAGCAGCGCGATCAGCGTCAGCACCGCGGCCGAGCCCGCCGCGACGCCGAGGCGTGCCAGCCAGCCGCGCAGCGCGCACAGCAGCGCCGCCCCGGCGAGCCCGATCCACAGCAGGAACAGCGAGGTGCGCACCAGATCGGTCCAGAAGTCGATCTGGCTCTGGCGCGCCAGGGTGAGAACCAGCGCGGTCAGCTCGACGATCAGCACGATGGCGAGCGTCGCGCTCGAGGTGCAGAAGTCGGGGAGGTAGAGTGGGCGGTCGCGGTCGCCGTCGGTCTTCATGGAAGGCGCGGGGCGCCCATGATGTTGGTGCGCTCGAAGAGCTCGGCCTTGAGGCGGAAGGTGGCGGAGATGTCCTCGTCGCCGTAGCCGCGCGCCGTGAGCTCGGCGTACTCGGCCAGCATGCGCTCGACCAGCGGCAGCGTGACGCCGAAGCGCGCCGCCATGTCGCGGCAGATGCCGAGGTCCTTGGCGTGCAGCCGCACGCGGAAACCGGCCGGGTAGGCGCCGCGCACCATGTTGGGGGCGCGGTGCACGAAGTACCACGAGGAGCCGGCACCCTTGCCGAGGGTGTCGATCAGCTTCGGCAGCGGCAGTCCCTGCGCACGGGCGAACGCCATCGCCTCGGCGACCGCGTCGATGATGCCGGCGCACATGATCTGATTGGTCGCCTTGGCGGCCGCACCCGCGCCGCACGGGCCGAAGTGGGCGATGGTGCGACCGAGCGTCTCGAGCAGCGGCGTGGCGCGCGCGAAGGCCTCGGGCGAGCCGCCCACCATGATGGCGAGCGTGGCGTCGCGGGCCCCCTCGACGCCACCCGAAACCGGGCAGTCGAGGAACTCGACGCCGCGGGGCGCGAGGAGCTCGGCCGCCTGACGGGCCGTCTCGGCGCTCACGGTCGAGCAGTCGAGCACCAGCGAGCCGGACTTGAGGGCCGGCGCGAGGCCGCGCACTACCTCGAGCACGTCGGCGTCGGCCGAGACGCAGGACACCACCGCGTCGACGCCGGCGGCGAGGGCGGCGAGCGTCGCCGGCGCGTCCACGCCGAGCTCGGCGGCGAGCTCGCGCGCCTTGGGTGCGGTGCGGCTCCACACCGCGCCGAGCAGCCCTGCGCGGTGAAGATTGCGGGCCATGTGCATTCCCATGGCGCCGAGTCCGACGAAACCTGCGCGCATGTGTGTGGTGTCACTTCATGCGGCCGGTACGGCCGCGCAGCGACACTATAGTGCCTCGCCCCGGTGGGCGAAATCGTCGCTGGAGTGGCCCGCGCGGGCGCTGAGGGCGGGGTCGCCGGAACCGGCTTGACCCTGGGTTCCGGGATCGGCTGCGGCTCGGGGATCGGCTGGTCGGGCTTCCACTCCGGGACGCTGCCGCAGCGATCCTGTACGTCCTTGCGCGCCTGCTCGCGGTAGGCGTCGGCGTCGGCATCCGAGAGGTACTGCCGCTCGCCGTTCTTGTCTTCCTTGTAGACGCGGCGCGACTCGATCGCCTTGAAGTAGCGGTCCTTGGCGGCCTTGCACTGCAAATCGCGCACCTTCGCCATGTCCTGCTGCATGGCGCGCGAGTTGGCCTGCTCGGCGAGCTGGGCGGAGATGCGGGGGCCGGAGCTGCTGGCGGAGCTCGGGGACGAGCGCGCGGCGGTCTGTTCGGGGTGGGGCTTGACGGTCTTGACGAGCACCGACCCCGGCACCCACTCGTCGCTGTAATGGGTGATTCCCTGCGCATCGACCCAGCGCCACACGTCGGCGCGGGCGACGGAGAGCGCTCCGGCAAGGATCACGGCGGTGACGGTGACTAATCGCAGCTGCATAAGGCCTCCGCGCCGCAGGCAGTATGGCGGCTCGCGCCCCGGGCGACCCTTGAACTCCGTCACACCCGCAGGCGTGAAGCGTCGTTCCGGGTCACACGATACAAAGGCCACCGCCGTTACGCCACCGGGGGCCGCTGCGCCGCTGCCCGGGCCTGCTCCGCGGGCCCGGTCCGGCATTCCAGGCGAGTTGCGCCGCTAACGTGCCCTGCACGCGTGCCGCCGGGGCAGTTAAGCTTCGGGCCGGACTCATCCGCGAGGGGCAGCCGATGGATTCACTGCGGATCGACGAGCTGGCGAGGCGTCTGCTCGAGCGGGTGCCGCCGGCGCTGCGTGCCGTGCAGCAGGATCTCGAGAGCAACTTCCGCGCGGTGCTGCGTGAGCAGCTCGGCCGGCTCGACCTCGTCACCCGCGACGAGTTCGACGCGCAGGCGCGCGTGCTCGAGCGCACGCGTGCGCGGCTCGAGACGCTCGAAGCGCGTCTGCACGCGCTCGAGGGCACGGAGGCTTCGGCTCCAGGGAGCGGTGCGCGGCCCGGCAGCCGCGGCTGCTGAGGCGCTCACCCCGCGCCGCGGCGGGGAGACGGGGTCATGGCGTTCGCGCGGGTGGCGTGCCGGGGCCAGCTCGGGCTCAGCGCGCCACCGGTGCAGGTCGAGGTGAGCCTCGCGAGCGGCCTGCCCGCGTTCTGCATCGTCGGGCTGCCCGCGATGGTGGTGCGCGAGAGCAAGGAGCGGGTGCGTGCGGCGCTGCTGAACTCCGGCTTCGAGTTCCCGGCGGGGCGCATCACGGTGAGTCTCGCGCCCGCCGACCTGCCCAAAGAAGGCGGACGCTTCGACCTGCCGATTGCGCTCGGAATCCTGCTCGCCTCCGGCCAGGTGCGCAGCGCCGTGCCCGCGGCCCGCGCCGCCGCGCACGAGTTCTACGGGGAGCTCGGTCTCACCGGGGAGCTCAAGCCCGTGCCGGGCCTGCTGCCGGCAGTGGCGGCCGCCGGCCGCGACGGGCACGAGCTCATCGTGCCGCGTACCAACGCTGAGGAGGCGGCGACCGCCGCGTGCGCGGTCGTTCGCGCCGCCGGTCATCTGCTCGAGGTGTGCGCCCACGTCGCCGGGTCCGCGCCGCTCGCGCCACTCGGTACGGCGTCCGCCGCGGTGCCGCCGCCCGCGGTCGCGCCGCTCGATCTGGCCGATGTGCGCGGTCAGCTGCATGCCAAACGCGCGCTCACCGTCGCTGCGGCGGGCGCCCACAGCCTGCTGCTCGTAGGCCCGCCCGGATCCGGCAAGAGCATGCTGGCGCAGCGCCTCCCCGGCCTGCTGCCGCCCCTGACGCGCGCCGAGGCGCTCGAGGTGGCGGCGATCGCCTCGGTGAGCACCGCGGGTTATCGCGCCGGCTCGCACGGCGCGCGGCCGTTCCGCGCGCCCCATCACAGCGCCTCGCTGCCGGCGCTCGTCGGCGGTGGTGCCCGCGCGCGCCCGGGGGAGATCAGCCTGGCGCATCACGGCGTGCTGTTTCTCGACGAGTTGCCCGAGTTCGCCCGCGAGGTGCTCGAGGCGCTGCGCGAGCCGCTCGAAACGGGCGTGATCGCGGTGTCGCGTGCAGCACTGCAGACCCGGTACCCGGCGGCTTTTCAGCTGATCGCCGCGATGAATCCCTGCCCATGCGGGCGGCGCGGCGATCCCGCGGGGGACTGCAACTGCACGGGCGCCGAGGTGCAGCGCTACCGCGCCCGCATCTCCGGTCCGCTCCTCGACCGCTTCGACATGCACGTCGAGGTGCCGCGCATCGGCCCGGCCGAGTTCGATTCGCTCCCCCGGGGCGCGGCGGGCAGCGCGGCCGCGGCAGGGGCGGTGCGGCGCGCGCGCGAGCTGCAGCACGCGCGCCAGGGGGTATGCAATGCGCGGCTGTCGGACGCCGGGGTGCAGCGCTGGTGTACGCCGGACGCCGCCGGACGGCGGCTGCTCGCAGCGGCAATGGAACGGCTGCGGCTCTCCGGAAGAGCGCGCTCGCGGGTGCTGCGCGTTGCGCGCACCATCGCCGACCTCGACGGCCGGCCGCAGCCGGGCGCCGTGCACCTGAGCGAGGCGCTGATGCTGCGCGCGCTCGAGCGCGCGGGCGACTGAGGCGGGATGGACGGGCGCCGAGGCGGCGCGCGGCGCGCCTACTGCGCCAGCTTCACCATGTAGTCGACGGCCTGCTTGACGAGGTCGTCGGGCGCATCGGTTCGCCCGCCCTTCGGGGGCATGACGCCGGCCTTACCCTGGAAGCCGTGCAGCGCGTGCTCGTAGAGCGTCGCCTTGCCCTGGGCGATGCGCGGCCCCCAGGCGGCCTTGTCGCCGGCTTTGGGCGCGCCGGCGATGCCGGCCCCGTGACAGACGCTGCAGGTCTGCTGGAAGAGTTCCTCGCCGGTCTTCGGCATCGCGGGAGCCGCGGAGCCCGCCCCCGCCGGGGTCTCGACCTTGATGGCGAGCGCGGCGTTGTTCTGGCCCGCAACCGCCTCTCGCGTCGGTCCCTCGATCCGGGTCGCGACGCTGCGGGTGTAGGCCGGCTCCTCGAGAACGTCCACTTCCTGGGTACGGCTCGCAACGGCGCGAGCCAGTGCGAATATGACCACCGTGACCGTCACCAGCATGCCGATCACCAGGCTGAACACGTTGAAGAAATGAGTGTCCTGCTTGCTCACGATGCGTTCCGTCCGCGGCCGTGCCCGTTGGGGCGCGCAGTATAGCGGCACGGCTCCCTGGCGCGTAATTGGTCAGCGCGCATGCGGGGCAAGTGCGCCGCGCACATGGACGCCCCCGCGGGCCGCGCGTATGATCGCCCGCCCCGACGCGCCCGTAGCTCAGTTGGATAGAGTGGCAGCCTCCGAAGCTGCAGGTCGCTGGTTCGAATCCAGTCGGGCGCGCCATCCTCCACCGGGTCCATTCCGATTGGATAGGGGCCATTTCATACCGGAGACATGGGTAACAGTTTTGCGGCGAAGGGGTTCGCCGCACTCTCGATCCGACAGGTCTCGTGATCAAAGAACCCTAAGTCGTAACGCATAAAGCTTACGAGCCAGATCTTATCCTCGACTTGCTTCACTCCCACCCTCTGGCCGGCGAAAGCCTGGCTGAGATTGATCTTCAACGGTCCCATATGTACCGGCTAAAGATCTTGTAGCCGGTCTTGCGGGAGATCTCGAACTCCCGGCACAGCACCGCCATCTTCTCCCCGTCCAGCAGACGGGCCACAAACCGCAGGCGCTCGTCCATCGTGTGACACTCCCGCCACGGCATCTGCGTACCCTCCGCAAATGCCGAAAAGTGTCACCCATGTCATCGGAATAAAATGTCACCCCCAAACCCGGAAGGACAACCGCGTCTGTCCGGTGGGAGCGCGGACAGCACTCTCAACTTCCGTACTCGCCGAACGATCTGGCGCGCCCGATTACACGGACGGGTTCAGGGTGGCTTGTCATCCGCTGGCCGTCAGCGATCTCGCTGCGCGTTCGCGCGTGCAGCCCGGCGGAGGGGTGTGTCGGGTATGACCCCGGGGGAATCCGGCGCCGGCGCGGGCATTAGTTTGGTACCATTAATCACTCATTATGCAGTTTTAGATCGATTTAAGATGCAAGTATACCTTGCTATTTGTCAGCCACGTCTATTAGGCTGATGATCGATTAATCACTCGCTTACCGATCAACGCCTCATTAAACGAGCATGAAAGTCACCCAATCGGCACTCCTGAGCCCGCCCCAGGCCGCCGAGGCGAAGAAACTGGGGACAGCCCTCGCACGTTTGCGGATCGCCCGCGGTATGAAACAGGACCAGGCGGCATTGCGCGCCGGCCTCTCGCGAAATACGGCGTATCGGCTGGAAAAAGGCGACCCGGGAATCGCGGTCGGTCAAATCCTGCGTTACCTGGATGCCGTTGTGCCGGGCAAGACCCTGCTGGAGCTGCTCACTGAATCGGACCCTGCTTTGGCCGCCCTCAGTGCACGAGAACAGCGGCGCCGGGTCCGCCAGCTGTCGAAGCGCGAGCTCGACGAGATCGACTTCTGAACCATGAGCGCGACGGAGCAGAAACTGTTCGTCTTCGCCTACGTCGATACGGAGTGGCTGCCGTGCGGCCAGCTCACTCTGACCGAGGACGGGACGAAGCTGCTGGCCTCGACGTTCGCGTACGGCCTGCGCTATCTGGAACGTCCCGGCGCGCTCGAGGTGGATCCCGTAAGCCTGAGTCTTCGGGACAGGGACGTGGTACGCGGTCAGGCTCTGTTCCCGCCTAACAATCTGCCCTCGTTCGGTGGAATTCGCGATGCAGCGCCCGATGCCTGGGGCCGGCGGGTCATCGAGTCGCGCCTGAAGGTACCCGCCAACAGCCTGCCGGAGTCGATCTATCTTCTTCATGCGGGCAGCCAGCGTGTGGGAGCGATCGATATCCGGTCGTCGCGAGATTCGGCCGCCACGCCGGGCTTTGGCACCTGGAACAATCTCGAGTACCTGATGGACGCTGCCCAGCGCGTCGACGAGGGCTTACCGGTTCCGGCCCCCCTCGAGGAAGTCTTCGCCGAGGGCAGCGCGCTGGGCGGTGCAAGGCCGAAGGCGACGGTTCGAGATGAAGAACGCGTGTTGTGGCTCGCTAAATTTCCGAGCCGGAAGGATGCGCTGCTGATTCCGGTCCTTGAGACGGCGACGCTGCGACTGGCGGCCGCCTCGGGTCTCACGGTGCCTCCGGTCCGGCTGGTTCATTTTGGTTCCCGGGCCGTAATGCTCATCCGCCGGTTCGACCGGTATTGGGCCAAGGCGGGTCAGGATGTCCCGCTGCCGGAAGATCTGCTCAGCACGGTTCCAGCGTACGGATTGGCAGAGAAGCGTCTGGGGTTCGTCAGCGGTCTTACGCTGCTGGCGTGCGACGAGATGGAATCGCCCGACAAGTCCTATGGAGACCTGGCACAGGCGGTTCGACGCTACTGCCACCCGAGTGTGATACGCGATAACAATCGCGAGCTGTTTGAGCGACTCGTCTTCAACATCTTCGTCAATAACGACGATGATCATCTGCGCAATCACGGCTTCATCTGGGACCTGCGCCTTCCCGGATGGCGGCTGAGTCCGCTCTACGATGTCATGCCGCGGGCGAGTCTGGCGCCCGAGCGGCGCTTGCACCTGGGCGTCGGGCCGCAGGGACGGATCGCAACCCTCGACAACGCGTTTGCCGGTCGCGAGATGTTCACCTTGTCCGCGGAGGCCGCCGCCGAGAGCATCGCCAGGATCTGGAGGATCCTGCGCGAATGGAAGGTGTACTTCGAGGAGTACCAGGTACCTTCCCATCAGATCGAGAGGATCGCACCGGCATTTCGCCACATCGATG
>DASSQU010000417.1:0-2603 GCA_035702325.1 Steroidobacteraceae bacterium | reverse complement strand
ACGGTCCGGACGAGATGTCGCGCGTTTGATCTGTTCACAGCCATCACCCCGTTCTGATCGCAGCCTCCTCGAGAAGGCCCGTAACCCGAGGTCCTCGCCTTGTGAGATTAGACCCCCGCTACGGCGCTGCGTTCAAGCAGCCACATATTAAAACGCGGTCACCTGCTCGCACGTTGACCGGTTCGCCGTATCGAGCGCCGCCGACCCGTTCCCAGGGCCCCGAGGCGCACGGCGCGCTTCATAATCGGTTCAGCGAGCGCGTCCGGCTTGAGCTTTCTTAAGGTCAGAAGACCAGATTGATGGCGGCGGCCGGCGTGATGCTCGCACTCGCATTGCGCCCGAGCCCGATGATGCGAGTGCCGAAGATGACGCCCGCGCGGGGACTCCAGTTGTACTCGACCGCCGGCGCGAGCGCGAAGTATTCGCCCGGACCCGATTGCCGATCGAGGAGCGAGCCTGCCCCGGGCGGCGGCGGTGTGATCGTGCCCGCGATGCGCGTGCTGTCGTTGTGCTGATAGACGAGATCGGTGGCGAGCACCCAGTTGCGCGTCAGGCTGTATTCGGCCGCGGCATCCGCGTTGAATGAATTGCCGGGATAGACGCGGCCGCGGAAGCCGGCAGCGGTCCCGTAGACGCTCGCGTCGCGCACGCCGGCGGCCGCGGACACGGCCCAGGTGAGGTCGAGCCGCACCCGCAGGATGCGGCCGTTCGGCAGCCACAGATAGTCCTGGGAGTACCAGCCGAGCGAGGTGGTGTAGACGCCGGCGCCCAGGCCGTCGCTGGCGCGCTGCAGCTGATCGTAGCGGCCGGTGGGAAAGGTCTCGCCCAGCACTACCGCGGTGGCGGGAAGCAGGCTGCCTTCGCGAAAGCTGCTGATGCCGTACTGCACCTGGGCGCCAAAGTCGCCGATCCCGGGTGAGGAACTGTTGGGTGCTCCGGCCGGCTCGTTGAAACCGAACCGCGGCAACAGCCCGAGCGCCACGCGGTCGGTGATGCCGTAGATGAGGTAGGTGAGCGAGCCGAGATCGTGCTCGGCGGCGCCCGTCCGACGGTGGCCGTCGGCATCGAAGCGGCCGGTGGTGATCACGTCGTAGAAATAAGTCTCGACCAGCGCGTGGCCGCGGGGAAAGCTCGAGGCGTTGGGCGCGAGCAGCGGTCCGGTCCACCAGGCATCGCTGAGCGCCTCACGCGGCGCCGCCGCCGGCTCTGCAGCCACGGCGCCCGCCGCAGCCGCGAGCGCCAGCGCCCAGCCAATCCATGCCCGCTGCATGCGAACCAACTCCCCTGCCGGCCGGACCGTGAACTGCATCACACCGCGACGGCGGTTAAGTTTCCGTAACAGTCGTCAGCTCTGCCAGAGCTGCGACGTTGTTATCGCCCGACGAGCCGGGACTTCCGGCTTAAATAGCGACCGCTCGAACACATCGCTCAGGAGGATCTCATGTTGAAAGCCGTACGTACCGCCCTGACCGCTGCCATCGCCACGGTGGCACTCGGCGGCTTGATCGCCCCGGCCATGGCCGACACGCAGTGGCAGAAGAAGCATCCACGCCGCGAACAGGTCAACAACCGTCTCGCCAACCAGAATCGCCGCATTCACCAGGAGAGGAAGGAAGGCGAGCTCACCAAGGGCCAGGCCGCGCAGCTGCACCGCGAGGATCATACGATCCGCAAGGAAGAGCGTGCCATGGCACGCACCAACGGCGGCCACATCACCAAGGCTGAGCAGAAGGCGCTCAACCAGCAGGAAAACCAGGTGAGCAAGCAGATCGGCAAGTGAGCTCATCCCTCGGGCCTCGTCGGGGCGGGAGGCGGCCAGTCTGGTGGCCGCGCTCCCGTCCCGCGACCCGTTTCTTGCGGCGCCCCGTGGCCCTCACGCACGCAGCGAGAAGGGTGTGAAGTTGGTGCCGCGATCGTAGTAATCCTCCTGCTCCGCACGCTTCAGAAATGCGACGATCCGGTAGGTGATCGGCGTCGCCACCACTTCCCATCCGGACTTGAGCACGTACTGGGTCGCCGACACGCTGAGCAGCTCGCTCCAGGTCCACAGACCCGCAAAGGCTAGCGTGTAGAACAGTGCCGAGTCGACCAGCTCGCCGCAGATGGTCGAGCCGATGATGCGGCTCCACAGCATCCGGCCGCGGGTCCAGATCTTCATCTTCGCCAGCACGTAGCTGTTGACGAATGAGCCGCACCAGAAGGCGATGATCGAAGCGCCGACGATGCGCGGCGTATTACCGAAGATCTCCTCGACCGCGCCCTGGCGCGCGCGCCAGAAATCCGCCGGCGGCAGGTGCACGATCACCGCGGCCATGAGCGCCGCGAACACCAGCGCCCCAAACCCGCTCCACACCGCCCGCCGGTCGCGCGCGTAGCCGTACACCTCGGTGAGGATGTCGCCGAACAGGTAGGAGATCGGAAAGAAGAGCACGCCCGCCATGAAGGTGACCGAGCCGACGAGCGGCAGGTGAACGGTGGAGACTTTCGCCGGCCCGATGAGATTGGCGCACAGCAGTACGCACACGTAGGCGCCCAGAATGAGATCGTAGTAGCGGTAGCTCTTCAATGCCGCGCCGTCTTCAGGGCGCGCCGGCGGCCGGCGC
>DASSQU010000416.1:0-10171 GCA_035702325.1 Steroidobacteraceae bacterium | reverse complement strand
GCACGCCGGCCAGCGGTGCAGCGGCCTGCGCCTGCGAGGTCATTCGCCCGCCGAAGGAGCGGCCGCCGGCAATGAGCGGCAGCGCGGGGACGAGACGCGCCGCCGTCTCGACCGCGGCCCGCACGGTCGCGTGGCACAGCGGCGGGGGATCCGGCCGGCGCGCGCGGCGCTCCATGTAGGGAAACTGATAGCGCAGGGTCGCGATGCCGAGCGCGGCCAGTCCCGCGGCGATCGCCGTCATCGACGGATGCTCCATGCCCGCGCCGGCGCCGTGCGCCAGCACGTAACAGGCGCGCGCCGCCGCCGGCACCTCGAGCAACGCCCCGACACGCGCGCCGCCCTCGACCGCGAGTGTCAGGGTGCGGGCGGCAAGCGGCTCGCGCCGGTTCACGGCCGTCGCCGGTCGCGGACGCTAGCGCCGGTGCGAGCTGGCCGTCTGCCCGAAGAGCGCGCGGCGCGCCTCCTCGGTGATCGGGCGCCGGTACGCGGCCTCGACGCCTGCGTAGGCCCGCAGAGTGGCCGGGCGGCTGCCGACGCGCTCGAACCACGCGCGCAGATGCAAGAACTCGCCGAGGTTCTGGCCGTGAGACTCGTGCGGCACGATCCACGGATAGCAGGCCATGTCGGCGATCGAGTACTCCCCGGCGATGTATTCGCGCCCGGCGAGCTGCCGGTCGAGCACGCCGTAGAGACGGTTGGTCTCCCTGGTGTAGCGCTCGATCGCGTAATCGATCTTTTCCGGCGCGTACACCCGGAAGTGGCCATTCTGCCCCGCCATGGGGCCGAGGCCCCCCACCTGCCAGAACAGCCATTGCAGCACCGTGGCGCGGCCGCGCAGGTCGGCCGGAATGAAGCGACGGGTCTTCTCGGCCAGATATAAGAGTATGGCGCCGGACTCGAACAGCGACAGCGGCGCTCCACCCCCGGGCGGCTCGTGGTCGACGATGGCCGGAATGCGGTTATTGGGCGCGATCGCCAGGAACTCCGGCCTGAATTGCTCGCCCTTGCCGATGTCGACGGGGATGATGCGATGGGCGAGCCCCGCTTCCTCCATGAACAGCCTGATCTTCAGCCCGTTGGGGGTTCCCCAGTAGTAGACGTCGATCATGTCGAGCTCCTTGGCTGGCGGTTCACGGCGCCTCAATGCGCCGGCGCCGGGTTGTCGCCGTGGTGGCCGCGGGCGCGGGCCTCGTGCCCGTGATCGGCGCCGATGAACATGTACATCGCCGGCACCACGAACAGCGTGAACAGCGTGCCGATCGCGAGCCCGGTGAACAGCACCATGCCCATGTTGCGCCGGCCCGCGGCACCCGCGCCTGCGGCGATCACCAGCGGGATCACCCCGAAGCACATCGCGGCGGTGGTCATCAGGATCGGGCGCAACCGCACCGCCGCCGCTTCCTCGATCGCCTGCAGCTTGCCGTGTCCGGCGCGCTGCAGCTCGTTGGCGAACTGCACGATGAGGATGCCGTGCTTGCTCACCAGGCCGAGGAGCGTGACCAGCCCGACCTGGGTGTAGATGTTCAGTGAAATGCCCAGCACGCCGAGGTTGATGAAGATCAGTGCGCCAAACAGCGCCATCGGCACGGACACCAGGATGACGGCCGGATCGCGGAAGCTCTCGAACTGGGCGGCGAGCGCCAGGTAGACGATCACCAGGGCGAACAGCAGCGTGAATACGAAGCTGCTCGATCCCAGCATGTACTGCCGTGACTCACCCGAGTAGTCGGCGTTGTAACCCGTGGGTGCGACCTGCTTGAGCGTATCGCGCAGGAACTTGAGCGCGTCCCCCTCGGCCAGTCCGGACACGCCGCCGATGGTGGTGGAGTTGAGCTGCTGGAAGTGGGCGATGGTCTCGGGAACGGTCGAGGTCTCGAGCTTCGCGATGGTGCGTGCCGGAATCAGCGTGCCGTTGCCGGAGTGGACGTAGTAGTCGAGCACCTGGTCGGGATTGAGGCGGTCGACCTGCAGCACCTGCGGGATGACCTTGTAGGAGCGGCCGGCGATCGAGAAGTAATTCACGTAGCCGCCGCCGAGCGCCGCGGCCAGCGCCCCGCCCACATCGTGCTGCGTGAGCCCGAGATCGCTCACCATGTCGCGGTCCACGGTCACGGTCTGCATCGGCTTGTCGAGCTTCAGGTCCTGATCGATGAACCAGAACTTGCCGCTCGCGCGCGCCTTGTCGACCACCTCCGTCGCGACCTCGTTGAGGTTCTGGATCGGCTCGGTGGTGGTGATCACGAACTGGATAGGCAAGCCAAATGCTCCGGGCAGTGCGGGGAACTGGAACGCTGCGACGCGTGCGCCCGGGATCTTGTTCCACTCCTTCTGCAGCAGCATCTGCAGCTCCGAGGCGCTGCGGTGCCGCTCGTCCCAGGGCTTGAACAGCACGCCGCCGAAGCCCTGGTTCACGGTCGGGTTGCCCGTCAGCTGGAACATCTGCTGGTATTCCGGCAGCTTCTTCGCGATCGCGAACTCGGCATCCGAATACGCCTGCATCTGGTTGAGCGTCGCGTCCGGCGGACCAGTGGTCGCTTCGAGAACGATGCCCTGATCCTCCTGCGGCGCGAGCTCGGACTTCGACGTCATAAACAGCAGCGCTACACAGGGAAGCAGCAGCGCCCCGAACAGCACCACCGCCGGCCAGGTGGTGAGCCAGCTCGCGAGCGTGCGCGCGTAGGCGTTGCGGATCCGGGTGAAGCTGCGGTCGAGGAAGTGCGTGAACCGTCCTTCCTCCTGCTCGCTGCGGAACACCCTGGAGCACATCATCGGCGAGAGCGTGAGGGCGATCACGGCCGAGACCGTCACCGCACCGACCAGCGTGAAGGCGAACTGGGTGAACAGCGCGCCCGTGAGCCCGCCCTGCAGGCCGATCGGGACATACGCCGCCACCAGCACGATGGTCATGGCAATGATCGGCCCGCCGAGCTCGCGCGCCGCCTGCAGCGCCGCCTGCAGCGGCGGCACTCCTTCCTTGAGATGCCGGTCGACGTTCTCGACCACGATGATCGCGTCGTCGACCACCAGACCGATCGCCAGCACCAGGGCGAGGAGCGTGAGGAGATTGATGGAGTAGCCGAGCGCCTGCATCAGAAAGAAGGCGCCGATCAGCGACAGTGGCATGGCCACGACCGGTATCACCACCGCGCGCGGGCTGCCGAGGAACAGGAAGATCACCACCGTGACGATCAGCAGCGCCTGCACCAGGGTCTTGATGACCTCCTTGATGGAGCTTCTGATGAAAGTCGTGGCGTCGTAGGCCAGCTTCTGCGTGACGCCGGCGGGAAGCTGTGCGGCGATTTCCGGCAGCGCGGCCCGTACCCGCGCGACGACGTCCAGTATGTTGGCCTGGGGCGCCACCTTGATGCCGATGAACACCGAGCGCTGGCCGCTGAAGGCGACGTTGAAGTCGTAGTTCTCGGCCCCGAGCACCACGTTGGCGACATCCTCGAGCCGCACCAGGGCGCCGTTCTGCCGCTTGATCACCAGCTGGCGGAAGTCATTGAGGGAGGTGACGTCGGTGTTGGTCTTCAGGTCGACGCTCACCATCTGGCCCTTCGTCGAGCCGACGCCCGCGAGGTAGTTGTTGGAGCCGAGCGCCGCATAGACGTCGTCCGCCGAGACCCCGCGCGCCGCCATGCGCTGCGGGTCGAGCCAGGCGCGCAGCGCGAAGGTGCGGCCGCCGAGAATTTCGGCGGTCTGCACTCCTTCGATGGAGTCGAGCTTGGGCTTCACCACCCGCAGCAGATAGTCGGTGGTGCTGTTCGGGGGAATGGTGTCGCTGAAGTACCCGAGGTACATGGCATCGACCTGCTGGCCGATCTGCACCGTGATCACCGGCTGCTGCGCCGCCGGCGGCAGCTGATTGCGCACCGAGTTGACCTGGGTATTGATCTCGGTCATCGCGCGGTTGGCGTCGTAGTTCAGGCGCAGCATCGCGGTGATGATCGAGGCGCCGGCGACGCTGTTGGAGGACAGGTAGTCGATGCCCTGCGCCTGGGCGATCGCGGCCTCGAGCGGCTGGGTGATGAAGCCCGCGATGGTCTGGGCATCGGCGCCGTAGTAGGTAGTGGTGACGGTGACCACGGCGTTCTCGGTCTTCGGGTACTGGCTGACGGGCAGCTCGAACACCGCCCGCGCGCCGAGCACGAGGATCAGCAGGCTGACGACGATCGAGAGGACCGGGCGCTCGATGAACAGATCGGTGAACTTCATGGAGCGCCCCTCAGTGCTCCTGCGGGGTGGGGTTCGGCGAGTCGCTCGGCTGGTCCAGGGTGCTCAGCTCGAGCGGCGTGCCGTTCTTGAGCTTCAGCTGCCCGCTGGTGACCACCTCGTCCCCCTCCTTGATGCCCTTGAGGACGGCGATCTGGTCGCCCCGCGTCGGACCGGTGGTGACGAAGGTCTGCTGCGCGGTGGGCTTGCCCTGCGCATCCTTCACCACCAGGAACACCGTCGACCCGTACGGGTTGAAGGTGATCGAAGTCTGCGGCAGCGTCAGATACCGCTGCTTCTCTCCGGACAGCACCGTGACGCGCACGAACATGCCGGGCAGCAGCCGATGTGTGGGGTTGGCGATGGTCGCCTCGACCATGACGTTGCGGCTGGCGGAATCGACCAGCGGGTCGATGGCGGTGATCTTGCCGGCAAAGATCTCACCCGGCAGCGCGTCCAGCGTTACCTGGGTCGCGAGTCCCGTACGCACCTGCTTGAGCTGCTCCTGCGGCAGGTGGAAGTCGACGTACAGCGGGTCGAGCTGCTCGAGCGTCACGACCTTGTCGCCGGTGTTGAGGTACTGCCCGGGGTTCACCGTGGTGATCCCCAGCCGCCCGTCGAAAGGCGCGCGCAGGGTCTTCTTCGCCACCAGCGCGGCCTCGGCGGCCGCCTGGGCCTGCTTGTTCTTGAGATCCGCCGCGTCCGAATCGAGCTGCGCCTGGCTGATCGCCTGGGCCTCGAACTGCATCTTGTCGCGCGTATAGACGGTTTCGGCTAGATTGGCCGCCGCCTCGAGCGCATGCAGCGTGGCGATGTCGGCATCGGCATTGAGACGCACCAGCACCTGGCCGCGCCTGGCATCGTCCCCGGAGTGAAACTCCATACTACGCACCAGGCCCGTGACCTCGGTGGTCACTTCCACGCCACGTACGGCGCGCGTGCTGCCGATCGCGGTGATCTGCGGCTGCCAGTCGGAGTACCCCGCCGCCATCGCAGTGACGGTCTGCGCAGGCGTGCCGGCGGCCTTGGCCTGCTTGATCATCCGCACGATCCCTATGGCCTTGATGCCGGCGATGACTACCACCAGCACGACGACCGCCACGACGGCAAAGATCAAGCGGCGCTTCAGGAGCGGGTTCACTCGCGACTCTCCTTTCCGGTATTCCGGTTCCACCAGCCGCCGCCGAGCGCCTGGAACAGCGCGGCCGTGTCGGCATAGCGCGCCGCTTCGGCCTGCACCCGGGCCTGGCGCGCCTCGAGATAGGTCCGTTCGGCGTTGAGGAGCGTCAGGTAGCTGACGCCGCCCACTTTGTACTGCAGCTTGGTCATGTTGAGCGTGTCCTGCGCATCGGTCTCGGTGACCGCGTCCGCCTTGAGCGTGCGGGCGTCGGCTTCGAGCGCCCGCAGCGTGTCGGCGACATCCTGCAGCGCCGCCAGCACCGCCTGGCGGTACTCGGCGGTGGCGCGGTCGAGGTCGGCACGCGCGGCGCGCTTGAGGTGCAGGAGCTGCCCGCCGCGAAACAGCGGCTGCAGCAGCGAGCCGCCGATGTTCCAGGCCCGCGTCCCCGATCCGAACAGGTCGCGCGCGGCGATGGTCTCGGAGCCGATCGAGCCGGTGAGATTGAGCTGCGGGTAGAGGTTGGCGGTCGCGACTCCGAGCTGCGCGGTCGACTGGTGCAGCAGCGCCTCGGCGGCCAGTACGTCCGGGCGCTGCCGCACGAGCTTCGCCGGCACCGTGAGCGGCAGATCGGCCGGCAGCGTCAGCTGCTCGATCCTGAAGTCGGGCAGCTCGGCATCGGGCGTGCGGCCGGCGAGCACCGCGAGGCGGTGCTGCGCCTGGGCGAGCTGCTTCTCGAGCGCGGGCAGCTGCGCCTCGTTCTGTGCGACCTGGGTCTGCTGCGCCAGCACGTCGGAGCGCGAGGCGCCGCCGGCGTCGAACTGCCTCTGCACCACCTTCAGCTGGTCCTGCTCGCTTGCGATGATGTCGGTGAGCGCGGCGGCCTGGGCATGGAGCGAGGCGATGCTGACTGCGGTCGTGACCACGTTGGTAGCGAGCGTGAGGCGCGCGGCCTCGAGCTCCCAGAGCTGGTAGTCCGTCTGCGCGTGCAGCGCCTCGAGCTGGCGGCGCGAGGCACCGAACAGATCCAGCCGGTACGAGACGCTCACCGAGGCGTTGTAGAGCGTGAAGATGCTCGCCGGCAGGTTCGGCTGGCCGAAGGCGGCGCCGGGAACCTGCTCGCGCACTGCCGAGGCTTGCGCGTCGATTCCCGGCAGCAGCAGCCCGCCGCGCTGCGCCCGGTAGGTCTCCGCGGCGACGCGCAGCGTGGCGCTCGCCGCCTGCACCGTCGGGCTGTCGGCGAGCGCTTCGCGCACCAGGCCGTCGAGCGCCGCCGAATGAAACAGTGTCCACCATTCGGCGGGGATGTCGTGCCCGGCGCCGAGCGCCTGGGCGGTGCCGCCGGGCCCGGGTGCGGAGACCGTAGCCTGCGGCTCCGGAGCGCGGGTGTAGTGCGTCGTGGCCGGCGGGGCCGGTGCATGGAAGTCGGGCCCCGCGGCGCAGGCCGACAGTGCCGCGGCGGCGAGCGTGGCGAGACCCGGGCGCGCGGCGTTCCTGATCACGGCGTGCTCCCGCACTGGTCGACCGCGCGCAGCAGCGCCCGCGCGAGCCGGGAACGTTCCGCGGGCGTGTAGGGTGACAGGTGCAGCAGCTCGGCGAGCAGCAGGCCCTGCACCGCGAGCAGCACCAGCGCGGTGCGCTCGAAGCCACCCGGGAGCTTGCCGAACTCGTCGAGCAGCTTGCGGTATTGCTCGCGGCACACGGCCATGTGGCCCGGATCCTCTGCGGAAGCGGCGATCATGGCGGCGCCCACCGCCGGGCGCTCCGGGTGCAGCTCGAGCAGCACCCGCACGCGCTCGCGGAAGCCGTCGACGCGCGACGCCTTGCCGCCGCGCGCCGCGAGACGCGCGGCCACCTGGGCGTCGACCTGGTGGAAGTGACGCGCCAGCATGCCCTCCAGCAGCGATTCCTTGGAGGGAAAGTGATACAGGAGGCCGCCCTTGCTGATGCCGGCAGACTTTGCCACGGCATCCAGGGTCAGGTGCGTTGCGCCCGCCTCGACGACCACTCGTTCTGCCGCATCGAGCAGCCGTTCGCGTGCGCTTCGCATGGGGATCGGTTGGCGGAAGTACATGGGTCGCAGACCGTAAAGGCCGCACACCCTACCGTCCGGACGGTTTACCGGCCATCCCCCGATCGGGATAGGCCGCTGCACGCGTCGGATCGATGCGCTGCCGGGCCGAATTGTTGGTTTGACGGGCGCAGGCGCCCGCTTCTCAGGGCGCCGGCCCCTCGCTGACACGCACCAGATCGGCGGGCCGCATCCAGCGGCGGAACGCCGCCTGCACGGCCGGCGCGTCGAGCTCGATGTAGCGCCGCGCCGCGACGCTCGGCTCATCGAGCGGCAGCCCGAGATCGCGCCGCTGCAGCATGCCGTGGGCGATCTCCGCCATACCGGACTCGCTCAGCGGGATGCGCCGCAGCAGATAGGCCTTGACGCGCGCGAGCTCGTCGGCGCCGGCGGGAGCGCTCTGCATCGCGGTCACCTCGCGCGCCACGATGTCGGCCGCACGCACCACGTTGCCCGGATCGCAGGCATACTCGACCAGATACACGCTGCGGGTGCGGCCCGCCTGCAGCACCGACTGGACTCCGTAGACCAGGCCGGAATTCTTGCGCAGGTCGACGCTGAGGCGCGTCGAATAGAAGCTGCCGCCGAGCACCGCGTTGCCGAGCTCGAGCGGATAGTAGTCGGGATCGCTGCGCGTGAGCGCGAGGGTCTGCGCCAGCACCACCCGGTCCTGCACGCGGCTCGCGTCCGGCACGGCGATCACTCCGGGACCGTTGGGAGGCGCGGCCGGCAGATCGGTGGGCGGCGGCGGACCCGTCGCGCTCCAGCCGCCGAAGTACCTGGCGACGGCGGCCTGAGCCGCGGCCGGCGTGACCTTGCCGATCACCACCAGCGTCGTGAGGTCGGGGCGGAACACCTTGCGGTAGTAAGCACGCACCGCCTCGAGGGTGAGCGCGCGCACCGACTCCGGCGTCGACATGCGCAGGCTCGGGTCGTCAGCCGGAAACAGCGCGCTGCGCAGCGAGTGCTGGGTGAGGAAGCCCGGGCTCACGTTGCGCGCCGCGACGCCCTGCGCGACCTGGCCGCGTACGATCTCCAGTGCGGCCGCCGGCAGCGCCGGGTGCAGCTCGTTGTCGGCGAGCAGCTCGAGCGCGCGGTCGAAGTGCTCCCCGAGCGCCTGCACGGAAAAGTCGGTGCCGGCATGCTCGCGCGCGCCGATGGCATCGAGCGCCCGCCGGAATGCGAGCCGGTCGAGCCGCTCGCTCCCCCAGGGCAACAGCAGCTCGAGCACCTGGCTCACACCCTCCTCACCGGGCGGTTCTTCGGTCTCGGGGCGATTGCGGATGTGCCCGTAGACGGCGACCGTGTCGCTCACGTCCTCGGTCTGCACGATCAGGGTCAGCCCGTTCGGCAGCGTGGTGACGACCGGGTGCAGCGTCGAGGGCGGCACGCTGAGGCGCTGCAGCGCCTGCTGCGCCCACTCCGGCAGCGCGGTCGGGTGGGCCTCACCGAGCGCGATCGCCTCGTGGCCGCCGAAACCGCCGCCCGCAACCACCGGCTTGCCGGAGCCCCGCGGCAGCATGATGCCGGTGACGGCGTGGGCGAGGTCGAGATACTCGCGCGCCACGCGGTTGACATCCGCCACCGTCACCCGCTCGATGCGCGCCAGGTCGTCGTCGGGCGACTCGAGGCCCCAGAGGGCGAGCGCGTCCGACCACACCGCGGCGAGCTCGCCGATCGAGTTGCGCTGAAACTGTGCGTCGCTGCGCTCCTGGAGCTTGGCGGCTTCGACCAGCTCGGGCGGCACGCCCTGGCGGGCGACGCGTTCGAGAATGGCGCGCACCTCGCGCGTGAGCGCCGCGGGGTCGTCGCCGGCGGTGAAGGAGACCAGCGCGTAGGCGATGCCGGCCTCGGGCAGGGGGTCGAGGGAGAATTCCGCCGCCAGCGCCTTGCCCGCGGGCACCAGCCCGTAGAGATCTAAGCGGTGGTTGCTGAGGACGTCGGCCAGCACCTCGAGCGCGGCGAAATCGGCGCTGTGCGGCCAGGGCGTGCGCAGCGCGATCATGAGCGTGCCGCTCGGCCGATCGGTGTCCACCGTGAACGACGCCGGTGTCACCGGCCGCAGCCGCACCGCCGGACGGCGCGGCAGGGTCTTCGGGCGGATGTCGCCGAACAGCCGCTTCACCGCGCTCAGCGTGGTGGGCGGATCGACGTCGCCCGCGATCACCAGGATGGCGTTGTTGGGCGCGTACCAGCGGCGGTGGAAGTCGCGCAGCATGGCGGCAGTGGTCTTGTCGAAGGACGGGCGCGTGCCGAGCGCGTCGTGCGCGTAGGGCGTGCCGGCAAACAGCCGCGCGCGCACCTTCGAATAGAGCACGTAGCCGGGCTCGGAGAGGTCCTGGGCGACTTCCTGCTCGATCGCGCCGCGCTCCTCGTTCCAGTCCCGCGGGGTGTCGAGCAGCGCGCGCATGCGCAGCGCCTCGATGTGCAGCGCCACGTCGAGATCCTCGGCCGGCACGGTGAACAGGTACTGGGTCAGACCCTCGCGCGTGTCGGCGTTGAAGTTGCCGCCGAGCACGCTGCCGATGTCGGCGAGCTGGTCGGCGCTGAGGCCCGGGCTGCCGCGGAACATCATGTGCTCGAGCGCGTGTGCCGTGCCGGGGAAGCCCGCCGGCGACTCGTCCGAGCCGGCCAGGTAATTGATCGAGGTCGCCACCACCGGCGCGAGCGCATTGCGCACCACCACCACGCGCAGCCCGTTGCCGAGCGTGGCGCGCAGCACGCCGCCGCCGGCATCCGGCTCGGCGGCGGCGAGCGGCAGTGCGGCGCAG
>DASSQU010000415.1:0-8986 GCA_035702325.1 Steroidobacteraceae bacterium | reverse complement strand
CGGCTGCGGGGTTTCCGCGCCAGCCGCCTCGGCTACCGTCATCGCTCCGCGCCCGTGATGCGCGCCGCGGACCCGCGCGGGCGGCCGGTGTACTGGGTGGGTCCGGCAGGCGCGGAGCAGGACGCCGGTCCCGGCACCGACTTCGACACCGTGGCGCAGGGCTACGTGTCGGTCACACCGCTGCAGATCGACCTCACGCGCCATGCCGTGCTGCCGGCGCTCGCCGGCTGGCTCGAGGGCTTCGATGGGTGACGTGCGGCTCACCGGCATCGGCATGACCTCGGCACGCACCCGCGATCGGCTGGTGCAGCGGCTGCGCGAGCAGGGCATCAGCAACCTCACGGTGCTCGAGCGCATCCGCAACGTGCCGCGCCACATCTTCGTCGACGAGGCGCTCGGCAGCCGCGCCTACGAGGACACGGCGCTGCCGATCGGCTTCGGCCAGACGATCTCGCAGCCTTACATCGTCGCCCGCATGACCGCCGCGCTGCTCGAGGGCGGCGGCGCGCTCGACAGCGTGCTCGAGGTCGGTACCGGCTGCGGCTACCAGACCGCGGTGCTCGCGCCGCTCGTCACGCGGCTCTACAGCATCGAGCGCATCGAGCCGCTGCTCGAGCGCGCGCGCGAGCGGCTGAAGGAGCTCGACATCCGCAACGTGCGCCTGCGGCACGGCGACGGCACGCTCGGGTGGCGCTCGCACGCACCCTACGACGGCATCCTGGTCGCCGCCGCGCCGCTCACCGTCCCCGAGGCGCTGCTCAGGCAGCTGCGGGTCGGGGGCCGGCTGATCGTCCCGATCGGACCCGAGGGGGAGCAGGAGCTCGTGCGCCTCACCCGCCTCGAGCAGGGCTTCGCTCGCGAGGTCCTCGGCTCGGTGGCCTTCGTCCCGCTCATCGGCGGGCCGGCCTGAGCAGGCGGTCCGCGCGAGCGATTAATTACATTCAGTAGATATGCTAAGTAATTGCTTTTATTTGTCTATCTGCCCTCAGATCCGAGGCTGACGGATGGCTTACATGTGCCTGCAGGCCGCTGCATCGCCGCAAGGGCCGCATCGCAGTGCGGCAAGCGCATGTTTGCGTGTGGAAAACTCGTTGCGCCTCAGGGAACTTGCGCCGGTATCTGCGACATGTTTACCATTCACCCCCTGTCTCTGAATGCCGACAGGCTCCAGAGGAGGGCGATCAACAGAGAGCACAGGGCGGAGGGCGTCGCAACAAGAGCAATAAGTTTTCCAAGAACAATTAGAAAAGTGCAATTGTTCGAGTCTGTCAGCTTCGAATGATTGTTTGGTTGGTTGAGCCTCCCCCTGTGTTCTCTGCCGATCGTCCTCGCCTCAGCGCAGGAACAAACCCGCCGCGACCTTGCGCTCTTCCTGTACCAGCACGTTGAACGTGCGACAGGCGGCCCCGAGCGCCATCGACTCGAGTCCTACTCCCCGCGCGGCTAGCCACGCACGCACCTCATCGGGCGCGAACTGCTGCGTGGGACCGGTACCGAGCACCACCACCTCCGGCTCGAGCGCCAGGATGCGCTCGAGGTGAGACAGGCGCAGCTCCGCGAAGCTCTGCGGCTCCCAGTCGGTGATCAGCGCAGTGGCGGTCAGGATGCAGCTGCGGCGCAGGCTGTGGGCGCCGATGCGCACCTCGCTGTCGGAGTAGCCGCGAACGAGATTCGCTCCCGGCCCAGGTTCGAGGGTGAACTTCACGGCGGTACGATAGCGCCGGTGAGCGAGCTCGTCATAATCATCGCCGACCTGTATCTGCCGGCCGATGAGCCGGCGCGATCGGCCCAGGCCGCCGAGTTTCGCGCCGTGCCGGGCATCGAGTTCGCGGCGCGCTTCGGGGAGCGCGGCCGGCTGGGCTCGGGCTGGCGGGCGTGGCTCGCACGCTGGTTCGGGCGTGAAGATCTCGCCGAATCCTCCGTCGCGCGCGTCGCCGCCGCCTCGCTCGCCGAGGGCGCCGTAGCGGCGGGCGGCCCGGGGAGCACCTGGATCGCGACACCGGTCGAGCTCACGGCGGGTCTTGCGCGGGTGCACCTCGACCACCGCGGCATCGTGCATCTCGAGCCCGCCGAGCAGGCGGCGCTCGCCGCCGCCTTCGCGGCCGAGTTCGGCTCCTCCGGGGCGCAGCTCGTGCCGCTCGGGGACGGCACGCTGCTGCTCAACGCCGCCGGAGTCGCGCCGGTCGCCACCGAGGAACCGGCGCGCTGCGCGGGGGGCGAGCTCGTCCTGCCGCGCGGCGCGGCGGCGGCGCCCCTGCTGCGCCTCACCAGCGAGATCGAGATGTGGCTGCACGGACACCCGCTCAACGAGGCACGTCGCGCGCGCGGCGACCCCGAAGTGACCGCGCTGTGGCTGTGGGGCGCCGCCGGGCGGACCATTGCGCCCCGGCCGCCGGGGGCGAGCGGCAACGGCGGCGCCCGCACGGCGCCGCTCGGCTTCGGCAGCGATGCCTGGCTCGGCGGACTGCTGCGGCTGGCCGGCAGCGCGCACCGGCCGCTCCCGGCGCAGCCCGCGGAGCTCGTCGCGCAACTGCCGGGCGCGCGGGCGGTCCTGGTCACCGAGCTCGCGCGCGAGGCGGCCGATGGCGGGCCATGGAGCCGCGCTGCCGCCCTCGCCGGGCTCGACCGGCGTCTCATCCGGCCGGTGCTCGCCGCGCTCGGCGCCGGATCGCTCGAGCGCGTGACGCTCGTCGCCAACGATGCCGCGCTCACGGTCGCGCGGCACAGCGCCTGGAAGCGCTGGCGACGGCGGCGCGCGGGCCTCGGGGGATTCCTGTGAGGCTGCGGGTGGTGCGGCGCGAGCTGCCCGCGGGCGTGCGCCTCGATCCCGGGCTGCACCCGGTGCTGGCGCGCGCCTACGCGGCGCGCGGCGTGCGCACCGCCGCCGAGCTCGATACCTCGCTCGAGCGGCTGTTGCCGGTCGGCACCCTGGAGGGCGTCGAGGCCGCCGTCGAGCTGCTGCTGCGCCATCGCAGCGGCGGCCGCGTGCTGGTGATCGGGGACTTCGACGCCGACGGCGCCACGAGCAGCGCGCTCGTCGTGCGCTCGCTGCGCGCCTTCGGGTTCGCGGCGGTGGATTTCCTCGTTCCCAATCGCTTCGAGTTCGGCTATGGACTCACGCCGCAGATCGTGGCGCTGGCGGCGGAGCGCTCTCCGACCCTGATCGTGACCGTCGACAACGGCATCTCGAGCAACGCCGGCGTCGCCGCCGCCCGGGCGCGCGGCATCGACGTTCTGGTCACCGACCACCATCTCGCCGGGACGCAGCTCCCGGATGCCAACGTGATCGTCAACCCGGTCCTCGCCGGCAGCCGCTTCGGCAGCCGCGCGCTCGCCGGAGTCGGGGTCGCCTTCTACGTGATGGCGGCGCTGCAGCACCGCCTGGCGGATTTCCCGGTAGCCCGGCTGCTCGATCTCGTGGCGCTCGGCACCGTGGCGGATCTGGTGCCGCTCGATGCCAACAACCGCGTGCTGCTCGCCCAGGGCCTGCGGCGCATCCGGGCCGGGCGCTGCGTGGCCGGCATCGACGCGCTGCTGAGGCTCGCCGGGCGCAATGCCCGCGAGCTCACCGCCGCGGATCTCGCCTTCGCGGTCGCACCGCGCCTCAATGCCGCCGGGCGCATCGACGACATGACGATCGGCATCCAGTGCCTGCTCACCGACGATCCGGCCACCGCGGCGCGCCTCGCCGCCCGGCTCGATGAGCTCAACCAGGAGCGCCGCTCGATCGAGGCGCGCATGCAGCAGGAGGCGCTCGCCGCGGTCCGCCGGCTGCTCGAGCCGGGCCCCGCCGCGCTCGAGCGCAGCGGCGTGTGCCTGTTCGACGAGAGCTGGCACCAGGGGGTCGTGGGGCTGGTCGCCGGACGGGTGAAGGACCGGGTGCGCCGCCCGGTGATCGCCTTCGCGCGCGGCGACGCCGGCACGCTGCGCGGCTCGGCGCGCTCGGTGGCGGGAATTCACATCCGCGACGTGCTCGATGCGATCGCCGTGCGCCACCCCGAGCTCATCAGCCGCTTCGGCGGGCACGCCATGGCCGCGGGCCTGACGCTCGAGTCGGCGCAGCTCGATCGTTTCGCGCGCGCTTTCGACGAGGAGGTGGCGCGCAGCGCCGGCGCGGCGGCCGCGGGCGACACGGTGGAGACCGACGGGGAGCTCGCGGCGGCCGAGATCGCCCTCGACACCGCGCAGGCACTGCGTGCCGGCGGGCCCTGGGGCCAGGCGTTTGCGGAGCCGAGCTTCGACGGGCTGTTCAGCGTGAGCGGCGCGCGCGTGGTCGGCGAGCGGCACCTGAAGATGTGGGTCGAGCCGCAGGGGAGCGGGCGCAGCTTCGACGCCATCGCCTTCAACTACTTCGACGACGGCACGCCGCGCGAGCCGCCGGCGGGGCTCGTGCAGCTCGTGTACCGGCTCGACGTCAACGAGTACCAGGGCGAGCGGCGGCTGCAGCTGCTCGTCGATCACCTGCTGCCGGCGGCGCCGTGAAGGGCCCGCGGCTCGCTGCCGGGGCCGCGGCGGTGTTAGCATCGGCAGCGGCGTCGGCCCCGCCGCCTGCAGGACCGGTAGGGAAGTCAATCAGCTGAAGAAGCAGCTCAAGGATCTCGGCGAGCGTATCGGCTCGCTACGGGGGTTTCTTTGAGTACGACCGCAAGCAGGAGCGCCTCGAGGAGGTGGCCCGCGAGCTCGAGGACCCCGCGGTGTGGTCCGATCAGGCGCGCGCCCAGGAGCTCGGGCGCGAGCGCGCGCGGCTGACGAGCGACGTCGGCGAGATCGACCGCACCACCAAGGGGGTGGGCGAGGCGACCGAGCTGCTCGAGCTCGCCGCAGCCGAGGGCGACGAGGCGGCGGCGCGCGACATCGAGCGCGACGCCGAGCGGCTCGAGGCGGCGGTGCGCCACCTCGAGCTCAAGCGCATGTTCCGCGGCGAGATGGACTCGCACAACGCGTTCCTCGACATCCAGGCGGGAGCCGGCGGCACCGAGGCGCAGGACTGGGCGCAGATGCTGCTGCGCATGTATCTGCGCTGGGGCGCCTCCCGCGGCTTTCGCTGCGAGGTGATCGACTCGAGCTCGGGGGAGGTCGCCGGCATCAAGAGCGCGAGCGTGGAAGTGCAGGGCGAATATGCCTACGGCTGGCTGCGCACCGAGACCGGCGTGCACCGGCTGGTGCGCAAGTCGCCGTTCGACTCCGGCAACCGCCGCCATACCTCGTTCGCCTCGGTGTTCGTGTCCCCGGAGGTCGAGGAGGACATCCGCATCGAGGTGAATCCGGCCGACCTCAAGGTGGACGTCTACCGCTCCTCGGGCGCCGGCGGTCAGCACGTCAACAAGACCGAATCCGCGGTGCGCATCACCCACCTCCCTACCGGCATCGTGGCCGCCTGTCAGAACGAGCGCAGCCAGCACAAGAACCGCTCCACCGCCATGAAGATGCTCAAGGCGAAGCTCTACGAGCTCGAGGTCAACAAGCGCAACGCCGCGGCGCGCGTGCTCGAGGACTCCAAGTCCGACGTGAGCTGGGGCAACCAGATCCGCTCCTACGTGCTCGATCAGTCGCGCATCAAGGATCTGCGCACCGGGGTGGAGGTGGGCAACACCGTCGCGGTGCTCGACGGCGACCTCGATCAGTTCATGGAGGCTTCCCTGAAGGCGGGCGTGTAACGGCATGAAACAGAGCGGCAACGAGAGTCCCGGCCCGGGCGGCCCGGGCGGCGGCGCGGGCGATGGCGGCGGCGACGGCGGCGACGGGAACAGGCTGATAGCCGAACGGCGCGCGAAGCTCGCCGAGCTGCGCCGGGCGGCCGGCGCCGGCGCCGGCGGGGCCTACCCGAACGATTTCCGGCGCGACGTGCTCGCCGGGGAGCTGCTGGATTCCTTCGGCGCCCGCGACGGCGAGTGGCTGGAAGCCCACCCGACGCGCGTCAATGTCGGCGGCCGGCTGATGTTCAAGCGCATCATGGGCAAGGCGAGCTTCGGCAAGATCGCCGACCGCACCGGGCAGATCCAGCTGTACCTGCAGCAGCAGACGCTCGGGCCGCTGTACGAGGCCTTCAAGGGCTTCGACATCGGCGACATCGTCGGCGCGGGCGGGGTGCTGTTCCGCACCCGCACCGGTGAGCTGTCGGTGCGGGCGGACACGCTGCGGCTGCTGGTGAAGTCGCTGCGCCCGCTGCCGGACAAGTGGCACGGCCTCGCCGACACCGAGACACGCTACCGCCAGCGCTACGTCGACCTGGTGATGAGCGAGGCGAGCCGCCGGGTGTTCCGCACGCGCTCGCGCATCATCCGTTACCTGCGCGACTTTCTCGACGCGCTCGACTTCCTCGAGGTCGAGACGCCGATGATGCAGCCCATCCCGGGCGGCGCCGCCGCGCGCCCGTTCCGCACCCACCACAACGCGCTCGACCTCGACATGTACCTGCGCATCGCGCCCGAGCTGTACCTGAAGCGCCTGATCGTCGGGGGGCTGGAGCGCGTCTACGAGATCAACCGCAACTTCCGCAACGAGGGACTCTCGACCCAGCACAACCCGGAATTCACCATGCTGGAGCTGTATCTCGCGTACGCCGACTACCGCGACCTCATGGCGTGGATCGAGAAGGCGACGCGGGGACTCGCCGACACCCTGCACGGCACGCAGCAGCTCACCTACCAGGGACGCCACTACGACCTCGCCAAGCCCTTCCGCCGCCTCACCGTCGAGCAGGCGGTCATCGACAACAATCCCGGCATCGATCCGCTGTCGCTGCGCGACCTCACCTACCTGCGCAAGCGCTGCGAGCGGCTCGACATCAAGGTCGGCGCGCACGACGGTCCGGGAAAGCTGCAGCTCGCGCTGTTCGAGAAGACCGCCGAAGCCACGCTGCTCGAGCCGACTTTCGTGTACGCCTACCCGGCCGAGGTGTCGCCGCTGTCACGGCCGAACGACGCCGATCCCTTCGTCGCCGACCGCTTCGAGTTCTTCATGGCGGGGCGCGAGATCGCCAACGGCTTCTCCGAGCTCAACGATCCGGAAGAGCAGGCGGCGCGCTTCCGGGCGCAGGCCGCCGCCAAGGAGCGCGGCGACGAGGAGGCGATGTTCTACGACGCCGACTACGTGCGGGCGCTCGAGTACGGCATGCCGCCCGCGGCCGGGCTCGGGGTCGGCATCGACCGGCTGGTGATGTTCTTCACCGACTCGCCTTCCATCCGCGACGTGATCCTCTTTCCCCACATGCGGCCGGAGGCCTGAGGGCGTTCCACGGCCGCGCAAGGCGACAGTCACGCACCGCGGATAGTCGCTTTTGCGAACAGTTAAGCAACTGCTTAACTATCGTCGGGACGAGCTCTGACATCGGGGCATCGGGGTATCGCGGCTGTGCTGCGAGGCTCAGCCCTCCGGTAGAGGTACTCCGGGCCCGTGGCCCGGGTGCTGCGGCAGGCCGTCGTCGATCGAGTAGTAATCCCCCTTGTCGGCTACGAAAATGTGGCAGGCGCTCTCGAGCTCCGTGTCGCCGTCGAGGCTGCCGGGAGCGATGCTGATGTACTCGCGCCCCGCACCCTGCCAGAAGAGGACCGAGCCGCAGCGCCCGCAGAAGCCGCGCCGCGCCTCGGCCGAGGACTCGTACCAGCGCAGCTGCTGCTGCGACAGCAGACGGAAGTCGCGGTGCCGCGCCGCGGTCGCCGCCATGAAGTGGCCGGTGCTGCGGCGGCACTGGGTGCAGTGGCACAGGATGACCGGCCGCAAGGGACCGCTGACCGCGTAACGCACCGCCCCGCACAGGCAGCCGCCCTCCCGGACCCGATACTGCTTGGCGTTCATGTGTACTCCGCAGGCAAGGCGTAGGGAAGCGGCAGCGCCCGCACGGCGGTGGGCCGCACGGCGGTGGGCGGTGCGGCGGCGGCGTCCGGCGACTCCGCGGGCGCCTCGCCGGGCGACTCCGCCGCCAGCGGCGCCACCGCGAGGAATTCGCGCCGCCCGTCCTCGAGCGCGGCCGAGTCGACGATCCGTACGGCGCGCCCGCCGCTCACCACGAGCGCGTCGCCGGGCGCGAGCGGCAGCGCGGCGTCGGTGACGAAGCGCTGCAGCCGCCGCTTCACCCGTCCGCGGTAGTGCGCCCGGGCAATGACTTCCTGGCCGGTGTAGCAGCCCTTGTCGAAGGCGATCGCGCCGATCAGATCGAGGTTCAGCATCTGGGCGACGAACTCCTCGGAGGTCGCCGCGTACACCTGAGGCTCGCCGGCCGATACCGCGAGGCGCTGCCACTCCTCGGCACCGGCTGCGGCGCAGGCGATCGGCAGCGGGCTGCCGGTCGGAGTGAGCAGCAGCCAGCGCGCAGGCTGCAACGCGACGCACACCGCGATCGAGTCGGCGAGGCGTGCGGCGCCGTCGAGAGTCGCGGGCAGCGAGGACGCGGGCAGCGAGGGCGCGGGCAGCGAGGGCGCGGCGCGCGACCCCGCGGCGGGCGGCTGCGGGCCTGCAGCCACGAGACCGCTCACCCTGAAGTCCGGTGTCGCATCGGCAAGCTTGACGCGGGAGCGCAGCACGTAGCGCATCAGGCGGTGAGCGACGGTCGCGACCAGTTCGCGCGGCAGCACCGCGAGTATCTCCTCCGGCGCGCACCGCACCAGGCGCAGCAGCGCGATCACGCGGCCCTGCGGGTTGTGATAGCCGCCGAGGAGCGAATGCGCTTCGGTGAGTCGCGCCACGTCGCTCGACAGCTGGCCCTGGAGGAACGACACGAGGTCCGGCCCCTGCACCCGCAGCACCCCGAGCGCCTCGAGCGCGATGCATTTCAGTTCCGTGCGCATGGCCGTGACCATTGTTTCTGCAGGCGTTACGTGGCCCGGTGGGTCGAATTCTGGCAGACTAAATAGGTATGTCGACGCCGCATCGCAAGGGGCAGGAAGTGTCCGGCCCCCCCGCCGCGCGCCCGCGCGAGCTTCGCGGCGCAACCGGTCCCCGTCCAACCCGCGGCGGTGACCGGGAGCAGACCGGCCGCTGCATCGGT
>DASSQU010000414.1:0-3026 GCA_035702325.1 Steroidobacteraceae bacterium | reverse complement strand
CGGGATTGAACACCAGTCCGGGCGAGCAGCCATGCTCGCGGATCAGCGCTATGGTCCGGTCGATGTGCTCGGACGCTTCCGGGTGGAAAGTGATGTAGCTGGCACCAGCGGCCGCGAAGTCCGGCACGATGCGATCGACCGGCCGCACCATCAGGTGCACATCGATCGGTGCCTTGACGCCGTGGCGCCGCAATGCCTCGCATACCAGCGGGCCAATGGTGAGGTTCGGCACGTAATGGTTGTCCATTACGTCGAAGTGAATGAGGTCGGCGCCCGCCTCGAGCACCGCATCGACCTCAGCGCCGAGCGCGCCGAAATCGGCCGACAGGATCGAGGGTGCTATCCAGCACTCGGGCATGATTACAGTCTAACCGATCGCGATCAGGCTCTGCCGTATACGCCACGAGCGCTGGTCGCGACGCAGCGTGACGTAGCCGAAGATCATCCAGCTGAGGTGAAACACGATGCCTGCCGCGACCACGACTTCGCCCGGGATCGGGCCGACCGCGGCTCGCGTCCACAGCTGCGGTAGCGCGTGCAGCGGCGTCGGATGTATGGCGAGCTTACCGTAATAGGCGAGCGCCTGAATGAGGAAGATCCATCCGTAAGTCCGGCGCAGCCGCCGCCCCGCGGCGCGCGCGAGACTCACATGGTAGCGTGGCCGGCAAAGATCCTTGGCCAGCAACTGGCTCCAGTGCGCGTTTAGCGGCACCGGCTCGCCGCGCAGCATCGGCGTGAAGAAGTCGGTCTCGAGCAGCCGTGCGCGGGCGCGCCAGATGTTGAAGTAACGGTAACGGCGCGCCTCGAGCAGCAGGAAGATGGCGACGATGAGTCCCACCAGCGCCATCGGCAGCGGCGAGGCGTCGGCACTACTGAAGGTTGCCGAGAGCGCGATCCCGGTCGTGACCACCGCCCAGTTGGTGGTGGAGTCGAGCCGCGTGCGCCAGACTGTGCTGCGGTAGATCTCGCCGCGATAAAGGTGGGCGATGGCGCCGATCTCCGCAACGCTGCAGGGACGGGACGTCACCGTCGCTTCGGTCGGAATCTCCCCGGTGTGCATGCTGCGCTCGCTTTCTTGCCGAGGTCTTGCGCGTTTCACGCCTCAGCCGGTCAGCCGCGCCAGTGCTTCCCGGTATTTTTCGCTCGTGCGCGCGATCACCTCCGGCGGCAGCCGCGGACCCGGCGGCTGCTTGTTCCAGTCGAGCGTCTCGAGGTAGTCGCGTACGAACTGCTTGTCGAAGCTCGGCGGGCTGATGCCCGGGCGGTAGCTGTCCACCGGCCAGAAACGCGAGGAATCGGGCGTCAGCACCTCATCGATCAGCGTGAGGCGGCCAGCGGCGTCGACGCCGAACTCGAACTTGGTGTCGGCGATGATGATGCCCCGGCGGCGCGCGTGCTCGGCGGCGAATCCATACAGCCGAAGCGCCGTGTCACGCATCGCCGCGGCGAGGTCGGGACCGATGAGCGCCGCGACTTCGCCGAAGGCGATGTTCTGATCGTGCGCGCCGAGTTTGGCCTTGGTCGCCGGCGTGAACAGCGGCTGCGGCAGCTGCGCCGCGAGCGCAAGTCCCGGCGGCAGCGCGATGCCGCATACCTGCCCGCTCGACTGGTAGTCCTTCCAGCCCGAGCCGATCAGGTAACCGCGTACCACCGCCTCGATCGGCAGTGCCTGCAGACGCCGCACGATCACCGCGCGTCCCTCGAGCGGCGCGCGCTCGTCCGCGTCGGCGATCACGCTGGCAAGCTCGCGGCCGGTGAGATGATTCGGCACCAGGTGTTGCGTACGCCCGAACCAGAAGTTGGAGATGCCGTTGAGCACGCGTCCCTTGTCGGGAATAGGATCGGGCAACACGACATCGAACGCCGACAACCGATCGGTGGTCACGATCAGCATCGTCGCTGCATCGAGGGCGTAGATGTCGCGCACCTTGCCCTCGTGCAGGCGCTCGAGCCCGCGCAATGCGGTGCGGTAGACCGGGGGTGGCGGCATGCACTTGGTACTATAGCGGCCCTTTGAGCCCCGGACACGCAAGCGAGCCCGACGCGCCACATGGCCATCAAATGGATCGGTAAGGTCACCGGCGGACTGCTCGGCGGGCTGGTGCTCGGGCCGATCGGTGCCGCGCTCGGCGTGCTGCTCGGTCATCAGTTCGATGAGGCGGACGCGCAGGAAGAGACCCCGCCGGCTCCCGAGGAGCTGGCAGCGACCGGCGAGCGCTTCTTCCGCGCGAGCTTCCAGGTCATGGGCTATCTCGCCAAGGCCGACGGACGCGTCTCCGAGCGTGAGATCGCCGCGGCGCGCGCGGTCATGCAGGAGCTGCGCCTCGCTGGCGCGCAGGTGGACGAGGCGATCGCCTGCTTCACCGCCGGCAAGCAGCCCGGCTACGACTACCAGGCAGAGCTCAGGCAGCTCACCGCGCTCTGCCAGGGCCGGCCGGATATTGCGCGCGTGTTCCTCGAGATCCAGGTACGTGCGGCACTCGAGGGCAACGACCTCCAGGGAGCCGTGCGGCCGCTCATCGGCCGCCTCGCGGCAGCGCTCCGAGTCTCGGCATTGGAGCTCATGCACATCGAGGCGGTACTGCGCATCCAGCGCAGCGGCGGCTTTCGTGCCGCGCGCGCAGCGGGCGCCGCAGCGGCCGAGCGCGAGCTGACGGAGGCGTATCGCGTGCTCGAGACGAGCGCCGCGGCGAGCGATGAGGAAGTGGCCAAGGCCTACCGGCGGCAGCTGCAGCGCCATCACCCCGACAAGCTCACGGCCCACGGCTTGCCCGAGTCCATGCTGGCGCACGCCAAGCAACGTACGCAGCAGATCATCGAGGCCTGGGAGATCGTGCGCGAGCGCCGCGGCATTCGCTAGGGTGCTGCCCACTCCTCGATGATCTGCTGGATGGCGCGTACGCCGTCGGTGAGCGCGGCCGGTCCCGGCTGCAGGATGATCGAGGACTTGATCTCCCGTAGGTAGCCCGTTTGCACCGCGGGGATCTCGTGCCACCCCGCTCGCGCGGCGACGCGCTCCGGGCGGA
>DASSQU010000413.1:0-2475 GCA_035702325.1 Steroidobacteraceae bacterium | reverse complement strand
CGTCGACGCGAGACGCCCGTCGACCTTTGTGTCGAGCTCGGTCAGCCGCGTATTCAGCGTTTGCTCCATCCCCTGCAGTCGCAGCTCGACCTCGGCGTTCCGCGCCGAGAGGTCGTTCGCGGTCTGCTCGCGCAGCGCGCCGAGCTCGCCGCGCAGCAGGCGCGGCAGGAAAATGGCGGCTGCGCCGAGCGCAGCGAGCACGAGAACGATGAGAAGTCCGGCGATCATCGGGGCGCAGAACCCTAGAGACCACGTCGGACGGACCGATAAGACGCGGCCCACGAATCGCCGCCCGCCTCAGGGGTCAAGCGGCGAAACGATGTTCTTTGCGAACTTTCGCCTCGCGATGGACGCGCTAGGCGTTCGCGAGCGCGTTGTTGATCGCCGTCTCGGTGATCTGGAGCGTCGGCGCGTAGCCCGGGGGCATGATGTCCTGCAGCTTCCCGCCCGTGGGGCCGATCAGAATCGTCGGGGTTCCCTGGACGTTCGCCTTCTTTGCGAGCGCGTCGACCTTGCCCGCGATCGTCGACGCGGCCGAGTCGTTCTTCTGCGAGAGGACCTGGTGCACCTTGAGCCCGTTCACGCTGGCGGCGATCTGACCCATCATCGAGTCGGTCAGCCAGCCGCTGTCCTCCTGGCCCTGGTTGTCGTAGAGGACCTTCGCGTACTCGAAGCCCTTGTTCTGGAAGGAGGCCGCGATCAGCGCGAGGCGGCCGGTCTTCGACTGCGGGCCGATGAACGCCCAGGGCTGCAGGTGGAGCTGGACCTTTCCCGTGCGGATGTACTTCTTCACGATCGTCGGCAGCGAGTCGACCTCGTACTGCTGGCAGATCGGGCACTGGACGTCGATGAACATCTCCATCTCGACCGGCGCGCTCGTCTTGCCGAGCACGAGCCCCTGCTGCGGGATGCCCTTGAACAGTGCATTCGCGTCGCAGGCTCCTGCGAGGGCGACGGTGCTGTTGCAGTTGCCGACGGCCGGAAGATCGCTCGTGGACTTGTTCGAGCTGCCGCCGCTGCCGAGGACGACCGCGAGGACGATGGCGATCACGACGATGAGTGCGACGCCGCCTGCGATCCCGAGCACGCGCGGCGAGGCCTGACGCCCGCGACCGCCGCCGGCGCCCTTCGAGCGCACGGGGGGCGGTGTGCGGCCGGCGGTCGCCGCCGCGGCCTGGCGCTGCTGTCTGGCTCTCTTACCGCTCGGCATGCGCGGGAAGGGTAGCCGCATCCTCGGCGTCCCCGGTGGTCGCGAGGAGCAAGAATCCGATGAGAAGCAGGAAGCCGGTGAGTGCGAGGGTGGGGATCGTCATGTAGCCGAACTCGTTGATCCACTTCGTGGAGCAGCCGACACCCGGGGCCGAGGCGAGGCATTGCGTCGGCTCCTTGATCACATGGTTCTCGATCAAGATGTGGTAGATCGAGGTGCAGGCGCCGACGATCGGCAGCGGTAGGAGGTACCGGGCCGCGCGGTTGTCGTTCTGCCAGGCCATGAGCAGCGTGAGGATCGAGAGCGGGTACATGCAGATCCTCTGGTACCAGCAGAGCTCGCACGGCAGGAAGTTCGCGATCAGCGAGAAGAACAGGCTACCGCCCGTCGCAATTGCCGCGACGACGAACGCCGCCCACAGCTCGTAGCCCCAGAGCAGCCGGCGGACGCCGTTCAGCGGCCCGCGCACGCCGAAGAGCGCAAGCAGTCCGACCAGGATCATGATCCCGATCAGCACCTGCCCGATGACTCCGAGGACGGAGAGCAGGACGATCGTGTCGTGCGTCATCCGGCGCCAGGGTATCCGGCGCACCAGTCGGCGAGCTCAGCAGGCGGCACAGGTCTTGCCCGCGGGCGGGTCCGATGACGGTGGTGCGCCGGGGAACTGAGCGGTGACGGACTGATCCGGTTCCCGAGGAGCTCCACGCTACGCTCACCCGGCCGGGGTGGCGGAACTGGTCAGACGCGCCCGACTTAAAATCGGGTGGCCCTCGGGCCGTGCGGGTTCAAGTCCCGCCCCCGGCATTGCCTTGCCAAGCCAAAACGCGCACGATCGCCGCGCTTGGTGCCACCGTTCATTAGCACTGGGCAACGTATGGGGCAACACCCCGCTCGTGCAGTCACGAGCACTACCACGAGCCATATATCCCTCTTACGGGCGGAAGGCTTCGCGCGCTCCGCTAAGTATCCCCTTGAGCGCTGCTTGAGCGCCCACCGGCACTGACACCCATCCCCGCCGCAGCGGATCTGTCTTCACTCGAGCTTTATGGCCTCGGTGCATCGGGGGACTCATCACAGGCGTAATCCTCTATGTGACTCCCGAACTCGTCCATGTGGAGCTCGGGTTTCGGGGCTCCGACGGTACCGGCGCGAGCGGCGCTGGCCTCGGCGGATCGGGAGTGATTACGGATCGCCTCCGCCGTGGCGCGGGGTGATCGTCCCCTGCATACTCGTGGCCGTGAGGATCGTCGATCTGTCGCATCACT
>DASSQU010000412.1:0-4776 GCA_035702325.1 Steroidobacteraceae bacterium | reverse complement strand
GGCGGATCACCGGCTGCTGTTCGGCGGACGGGTGAACTACTCCGGGCTGCGCTCGTTCGATGCGCCCGCGGCGACGCGCGCCCGCATGCTGCGGGTGTTTCCACAGCTGCGGGAGGCGCGCATCGAGTACGCCTGGGGAGGCGAGGTCGACATCACGCTGAACCGCGCACCGCATTTCGGCCGACTCGCTCCCAACGTCTACTTCCTGCAGGGCTTCTCCGGCCACGGCATCGCTCTCAGCGGCATCGCCGGCAAGTTGCTCGCCGAGGCGGTCACCGGCAGCGCCGGCCGCTTCGACGTGTTTGCCCGCATTCCGCACGGCAACTTCCCCGGCGGCGCGGCGCTGCGCCGCCCGGCGCTGGTGCTCGCGATGCTGTATTACCGGCTGAAGGACCTGCTGTAGAGGCTCGCTGCGCATGCCGCACGATCCGCTCCTGCACCGGCTGATCGGCGCGTTGTGGGGTGCCTGGGCGCTCTACTGGCTCGCCACCGCGCCCGGCAACAAGCCGGCCCGGCGGCGCGAGTCGTGGCGCTCGCGCCTCGCCTACTCCGCACCGGTGTTCGCCGGCGCGCTGCTCATCGTGTGGCGTCCTGCTCCCCGGGGCGGCTGGCTTGCGGCGCCGCTCTCGCTCGCCGCGCCGCTCTGGCCCGGCTCGCCGCTGTCCGGCTGGATCGGGCTGGCGCTGCTCGCCGCCGGCCTCGCCCTTGCGGTGTGGGCGCGCGTGCACCTCGGGCGCAACTGGAGCGGCACGGTAACGGTCAAGGAAGGTCACGAGCTCATCCGCACCGGTCCCTATGCCCGGGTGCGGCACCCGATCTACACCGGGCTGCTCGGCGCGGTGCTCGGCACCGCCGTGATCGCCGGATCGGTGCGCGCCGCGCTCGGCTTCGCGATCATCGCCGCCGCGCTGGTGATCAAGTCGCGCATCGAGGAGCGCTACCTGTGCGAGACCTTCCCCGGCGAATACCCGCGCTACCGCGCCACGGTCCCCGCCCTGCTTCCGTTCACAGGGCCTCGGCGATCTGCACCGCGTTGAGCGCCGCTCCCTTGAGGAGCTGGTCGCCCGCCACGAACAGCGCGATGCAGCGCCCGCTCGGGTCGCTCAGGTCCTGGCGGATCCGCCCGACGAGGATCGCATCCTGGCCGGAGGCATCGTGCGGCATCGGGAAGTAGTTGTGCTCGGCATCGTCCACCAGGCGCACGCCGGGGGCCGCGGCCAGCAGTGCGCGCACCTCGGGCGGCGTGATGGGGCGCTCGCATTCGAGCGTAAGCGCCGCCGCATGTGCCCGCAGCACCGGTACGCGCACGCAGGTCGCCGACACCGCGATGTCCGGATCGCCGAAGATCTTGCGCGTCTCCTCCCGGACCTTGGTCTCCTCCTCGTTGTAGCCGGTCGCCGGATCGATGCGGGTGTTGTGGCTGAAGAGATTGAAGGCATAGGGGTGCGGCAGCACCCGCTGGCGGTACTCGCGTCCTTCGAGGTAGGCGCGCGTCGCCTCGAGGAGCTCCTGCATCGCCGCGGCGCCGGCGCCGGATGCCGCCTGGTAGGTGGCGAGGATCAGCCGGCGGATGCGGTTCACCCGGTGGATGGGCCACAGCGGCGTGATCGCGATGATGGCGCAGCAGTTGGGGTTGGCGATGATGCCGCGATGACCGCGCAGCGTGCCGGCGTTGATCTCCGGCACCACCAGCGGCACCTGCGCATCCATGCGGAAAGCGGAGGAGTTGTCCACCACGGTTGCGCCGGCGCGCACCGCGAGCGGGGCAAAGCGCCGCGAGGTGGCGCTGCCGGCGGAAAACAGCGCCAGACCGACGCCCGCGAAGCTCGACTCGTCGAGCTCGCGCACCGGGAGCGGCTCACCGCGAAAGGCGAGCGTCTTGCCGGCGGAACGCGCCGAGGCGAACAGCCGCAGCTCGGAGAGCGGAAAGCGCCGCCGCTCGAGACAGCGGATGAGCTCGACGCCGACCGCACCGGTGGCCCCGACGATCGCCACCACCGGGGGCCGGGATGAATTTCCGGGGCTCATGCCGCTATTTCACCCAGTCGTACAGAGGTTTGTCCTTGTCGACGACGTGAACGGTGAGGAGCCTGAGCGGCTGTGCGCCGACGACCCTGAAGCCGGCGTGCGGCACATCGCGAAGATTCATGACCGGGGTGCCGGTGGCGAGCAGCGTGGGCGCCTGCCCCGGATATTGCACCATCGAGCCCTGCAGAACGTAGCCGGTCTCGACGCCATGATGGATGTGGCGCGCAATCCCCTCACCGGTGCGGTATTCGCTCACCGAGGTGATCACTTCCATGCCCGGCGCCCCCGAGAGGTCGGCGCGCTTCAGCTCGGTGCGCGCCGCCGTGTCCGAGGGGCCCGTGGCGGCCGACAACGCCGCCGCCGCAGCCCACGTCGCGATGAGCAATCCCCGGCGAATCGACCGCATGGCCCGTCCCCCGCTTTCCGCGCCGCACCCAGACGCGACCCATTGTGGACACCGCGGGCGGCGGCTGGCAATCGCAGCGTGCCGGCCGGGCGCCGGCCCGGCACGCCGCGACCGGGGACGGTGCGCAACCGGATAGTTGCACGTTTCCGCGCGGCTCGCTAACATGCAACCCGGAGGTTGCCTATGAAGCAGTCCATCGAGAAGCGCATCGAGCTCAAGGCGCCCATCGCCCGGGTGTGGCGTGCGCTCACCGACCACCGCGAGTTCGGCGAGTGGTTCTGCGTGCGGATCGACGGCCCGTTCGTGCCGGGGCAGGTGTCGCGCGGGCAGGTCACCTACCCCGGCTACGAGCATCTGCGCTGGGAGGCGGTGGTGCAGAGGATGGAGCCGGAGCGCTACTTCAGCTTCACCTGGCATCCCTGCGCCATCGATGCGCAGCGGGACTACTCGGGCGAGACCCCGACGCTGGTCGAGTTCCGCCTGGAGGAGTCCGCGGGGGGAACGCTGCTGGTCGTCACCGAGTCGGGCTTCGAGAACGTCCCGTCCGACCGCCGCGCGGAGGCCTTCCGCATGAACACCGCGGGCTGGGCTACCCAGCTGCAGAACGTCGCAGCCCATGTCGCGCGCCGGCCCTGACGGCAGCGCGGCGCGGCGCCGGCAGCATGCGGCGGTGTTCGCCGCGCTCGGCGACGAGACGCGCCTCGCGCTCGTCGCCGCGCTCTCGGGCGGGGCGGCGCGCTCGATCTCGCAGCTCACCTCGACCTCGAGGGTGACGCGGCAGGCGATCACCAAGCATCTGCGCGTGCTCGAGGGCGCCGGCATCGTGCGCTGCGCGCGCAGCGGACGCGAGAGCCGCTTCGAGCTCGATCCGGCGCCGATCGCCGAGCTGCGCGCCTACCTCGGCCGCGTGTCGGAGCAGTGGGACCAGGCGCTCGCCCGGCTCAGGGCGCTGGTGGAGAGCTAGTCGCCGCCAGGTCCGCGCCGGCGCAGCTCGAAAGTGCGATGGATGCGCGGGTTGCGCGCGAAGTCCTTCGGCAGGGTGGCCGCCGACAGGTCGCGGACGTGGTAGCGCCCGGCGAGCCCCGCCGCCAGGGTGAAGCGCTGCGCATTGGTCGAGAACACCAGCAGCCCGTCCGGCGCGAGCAGCCGCGCACAGGCGTCGATGAGCGCGGGGTGATCCCGCGCGATGTCGAGCACCCCCTCCATGCGTTTGGAGTTGGAGAAAGTCGGCGGCGCGAGGAACACCAGATCGAAGCGCCCCGCCTGCTGCCGCGCCTGCTCCAGCCAGGCGCGACAATCGGCCTGTACCAGGGCATGCGCGCCACCGGCGAGCGAGTTGAGCGCCAGATTGCGCCCGGCCCATTCGAGGTAGGTGCGCGACAGGTCGACCGAGACGCTGCTGCGGGCGCCCCCGGCCGCGGCATACACGGTGGCCGTGCCGCTGTAGGCGAACAGGTTGAGAAAACGCCGGTCCGCCGCCGCGCTGCGCAGCCGCGCGCGCGTGAGGCGCTGGTCGAGAAACAATCCCGTGTCGAGATAATCGTCGAAGTTCACCAGGAAGCGCAGTCCGGCCTCCATCACCGTGTGGAGGCGCTCCCGCGCAGCCACCTTGCGATACTGCCCGCCGCCGCGCGTACGGCGCCGCGTGCGCACCCGGATGCGCTCCGGCGGCACGCCGGTCACCTCCGGCAGTGTCGCCAGCACCTCGCCGCGGCGCCGGCGCACGGCTTCGGGCTCGATCTCGGGCGGCGCGGCATATTCCTGCACGTACAGCCACTGCTCGTCGGGCCCGACGGTGCGATACAGGTCGATCGCGAAGGCGTACTCGGGCATGTCGGCGTCGTACAGCCGATAACACGAGACGCGCTCGCGCTCGGCCCAGGCGCGCAGCCGGCTCGCGTTCTTGCCGAGGCGGTTGGCGAACATGCGTGCCCCGGGACTGTCGCGCAGATGCGCCACGCCGCGCCCGAGGCTGCCGGGCACGCGCACGCTGCCCGCCTCCACCCGGATGCGCAGCAACCGGCACTGGAGTGCGCCGTTCCACAGCGTGTGAGTGCGATGCGCGCGCAACCCGAGCTCGTAGCCGAGCTGCGGCGCGCCGGTGAGCACCGCCGCGCGCCATCCCGTGAAGCGCTCGCGCAGCACGCGGCCGAGCTCGCGATGCACCTCATGCGCCGCCGTGCGGTCCTCGAGCCGTACGCCGTAGGGCGGATTGGTGCACAGCAGTCCGCGCCGCGGCGCCGCGCCGGCAGCGAGCGGCGCCGCGTCGGCGAGCAGCCCGACGTCGAAGCGCACCACGCCGTCGACCCCGGCGCGCGCCGCGTTGGCGCGCGCGGCGCGGA
>DASSQU010000411.1:0-4578 GCA_035702325.1 Steroidobacteraceae bacterium | reverse complement strand
GACAGCGGGAAGAGACGCGCCTTCGGCGTGCCGCCCACCGAGTGGCCGGAGCGGCCGGCGCGCTGCAGGAAGGCGGCGATCGAGCGCGGCGAGGCGAGCTGGCACACCAGATCCACGTCGCCGATGTCGATGCCGAGCTCGAGCGATGCGGTCGCGACCAGCGCGCGCAGCTCGCCGCGCTTGAGGCGCGCCTCGGCGTCGAGGCGCGATTCCTTCGCCATGCTGCCGTGGTGCGCGGTGACGTTGCTCGCGCCGAGCCGCTCGGAAAGGTGGCGTGCCAGCCGCTCGGCCAGGCGGCGGGTGTTGACGAACACGAGCGTCGTGCGGTGCTCGCTCACGAGCTCGGCGAGGCGGTCGTAGAGCTGTGCCCACACCTCGCCCGACATCACCGCCTCGAGCGGCGCCGCCGGGATCTCCAGCTGCAGGTCACGCTCGCGCACATGACCGGTGTCGACGATGGTGCAGTCGGCGCTGCCGTCCGCCCGTATGCCGCCGGCGCCGACCAGGAAGCGTGCGACCTCCTCGATCGGCTTCTGCGTGGCGGACAGCCCGACGCGCGTCAGCTTCCGGCCGGCGAGCGCCTCGAGCCGCTCGAGCGAGAGCGCGAGATGCACGCCGCGCTTGGTGCCGGCCATCGCATGGATCTCGTCCACGATCACGGTGCGGGTGCTCGCGAGCATCCGCCGGCCGGACTCCGAGCCGAGCAGGATGTACAGAGACTCGGGCGTCGTCACGACGATGTGCGGCGGCCGTTTGACGCTGGCGCTGCGCTCGCGCTGCGGCGTGTCGCCGCTGCGCACGAAGGTGCGGATGTCGAGCGGCGGCAGCCCGAGCGCGGTGAGCTCGGCGCGGATTGCGGCGAGCGGCGCCTCGAGATTGCGGTGGATGTCGTTGGCGAGCGCCTTGAGGGGCGACACGTACACCACCAGCGTCTCGTCGGCGAGGCCCTGCGCCTCGATGCCGCGGCGCACCAGCTCGTCGATCACCGCGAGGAAGGCGGCGAGCGTCTTGCCCGAGCCGGTGGGCGCGGCGATCAGCACGTGGTGCCCTGCGGCGATCGCCGGCCAGGCGGCGCGCTGCGCCGCGGTCGGCGCATCGAAGGTGCGGGCGAACCAGTTGGCGACCGCGGCGTGGAAAGCCAGGCGCATCCCGCGATTGAAGCACACCGGCGCGCGCGCGCGCAGCCCGCGGGCGAGGAATCACGCGACATACAGCAGCGCGCGCGGCGCGCTGCTGTATGCGGTTGCACCCGTTCCCCCTGCAAGCCGGCGCGGCAGGACAGGGGATTCGAGTGTAGAGTTCACTTCGTGGCCGGCCGTGAGGGCACGCGCATGTGGGAAGACGAGGGCGGCGATGCAACCCGCCGCAGGCTGATCGGGTGGATCGCCGCGCTCGTGGTCGCAGCGGCCATCGGCGCCGGCCTGTGGTACCGCTTCGTGTACGCGCCCGCCACCCCCGCGCCGAAGCCGCCCGCGCCGGCGCCGGCGGCGCCGGCGGTGAGCACCCCGCCCCCGGTCGCGAACCCGATCGCGGCCGAGCCGGGCGGCAACACCGCTCTGCCGGCGCTCAACGACAGCGACCGGGTAGTGGAGGATGCACTCGCGGGAGTGGTGGGTCACGGCACGCTCGAGAGCTTCCTCGTGCCGCAGAACATCGTGCGGCACATCGTCGCCACGGTTGACAATCTGCCGCGGCACAAGGTGGCGGTCGATCTGCGCCCGGTGAAACCGACCCCGGGACAGACCGTGACCTCGACCCAGGGCGACCTCACCGTGCTCAGCGAGGCCAACTTCGACCGCTACACCCCGCTCGTGCGCGCGGTGCAGGCGACGGACATCAAGGCGCTCGCCGCGGTGTACAAGCGGCTCTATCCGCTGTTCCAGGAGGCGTTCGAGGATCTCGGCTACCCCGGCAAGTACTTCAACGACCGGCTGGTCGAGGTGATCGACAACCTGCTCGAGGCGCCGGAGATCCCGGCACCGATCCCGCTCACCCAGCCGCGGGTGTTCTACGAGTACGCGGATGCCGGACTCGAGGCGCGCTCGGCCGGTCAGAAGCTGCTGATCCGCATGGGGCCGGCGAACGCGCGCGCCATCAAGGCGAAGCTGCGCGAGCTGCGCGCCGAGATCGTCAGGAAGAACTGAGCGCCATGAGCTACTCACCCGAAGGCGAGGAGCGCGGACTCGCGCATGCGCTCGGCTGCCTGCGCTCGGTGATGATCGCCGGGGAGACGCTCGAGGCGTGGGCCATCCAGCGCAGGATGTTCGCGCTCAACCACCGGCGGCTGCTGGTCGCCGCGACCAGCGGCCGGCTGGTCGTCATCACGCGCCACCTGCTCGGCGGCTTCGACGTGGCGACGGTGCGCTGGCAGGATCTCGAGGAGGTCACGCTCCGGGTCGGCATGCTCGGGGCGGACCTCGGCATCCGCGCCGGCACGGCGACCGACCTCGCCTCCCTCGGCGCGCAGGGGGCGCAGCGGGTCGAGTTCCTCGGGCTGCGCAAGGAGCAGGCGCAGGCCGTCTACCGCATATGCCAGGCGCAGGATCAGGCCTGGCGCGAGAAGCGCCGCGTGCGCGAGCTCGAGGAGCTGCGGGCACGCTCGGGCGGCATCCAGTTCATGCAGGGGCCCGCTCCCGGCGCTGCGGGGGCGGGCGCCGATGATGCGGTGCGGCGTCTGCAGGAGGCCAGGCGGCTGCTCGAGGCGAAGCTGATCACCGACGCCGAATACGAGGCGATCAAGGCCAGGATCGTCTCCTCCTGAAGCGCCTGCCGGGGTTTCCGGCGCGCCGTCCACAGCTAATCCACAGGCGATCCACAGGCCGGGTACGCTAGGCTTCGCTCCCATGGTCGCTCTGCGCCTGCGGCGGCGTAAGCCGGTCGGGAACGAAGTCCTCGCGATCTACACCTTTCCGAGCCGCACGGTGCAGGTTCTGAAGACGCACGACGACCGCATCCTGTGGACCTGCGACTGCGAGCGCTTCCGCCGGCAGGCCGGCCAGCGCGAGCCGCTGTGGTGCAAGCACATCGCCAGGGCGGCTGCGCGGCGCTCGCTCGAGCGCCTCACGCGCCGCGTGGCGCTCGCACACGGCGGGTCCTGACCCGCCCCCCGGAACGCTGAGCCTACCGCCGCGGCAGCACGCGGATCAGGGCTTCGCGCTCGTGCTCGTGGCGGCGCACGTTGGCGCGCACCCGCAGCAGGTCGCGCCGCGCGACCAGCCCGACCAGGGCACCGCTCGCGCGCTCGAGGATCGGCACGCGCCCGGTGTCGGTGGCCGACATGCGGTCGGCGAGATGTCCGACCAGCTCATCCTCGTAACCGAACATCAGCTCCTGGCCGGCGAGCTGCTCGGCGAGCGTGCGCTCGGGGGCGGTCTCGCCCAGCATCCAGCGCAGCGCGTCCGCCCGCGACACCATGCCGATCACCCGTCCCTGCGGGTCGGTCACCGGGTAGCTCTTGTGGCGGCGCGGCGCCCTGGGAGCCGTGAAGTAGGTGACGACGTCGCGCACCGTCCAGCTGGCGGGCAGCGCCTCGGCGGGGTGCGCCATGATGTCCGCGACGCGCATGGTCTCGAAGGGATCGACCACGTACTCGCGCACGATGTGGTGGCCGCGCCGCGCGATCTTCTCGGTGAGGATCGAGCGCTTCAGCAGCAGCACCGTGGTGGTATGCGCGGTGGCGCAGCCGATCGCGAGCGGCAGGATCGCGCTCATGTCGTGCGTCAGCTCGAGCCCGAACATCATCGCCGTGAGCGGCGCGCGCATCGTGCCGCCCATCATGGCCGCCATGCCCACCAGCGCCCAGATGCCGGTATCGGCCGGCGTCGCAACGCCGCCGAACAGCGAGCCGATCACACCGCCCATGATCAGCAGCGGCGCCAGCACCCCACCCGATGTGCCCGAGCCGAGCGCGACCGACCAGATGAGGGCCTTGACGATCAGCAGCCGCAGCGCCGCCCCCGAGCCGAGCTCGCCCTGCAGCAGCGCCGCGATGTCGTCGTAGCCGACGCCGAGGGCGTGCGGCTCGATCAGGCCGCCGACGCCGACGAATGCTCCGCCGACGAGCGGCCACCACATCCAGTGCAGCGGCAGCCGCTCGAACAGGTCCTCGGTCCCGTAGACGAGCGCCGTGAGCGCTCCCGAGGCGAAGCCGGCGCACAACCCGAGCACGGCGCACAGCAGCAGCCCCGCGCCCGGCAGCGACTCGCCGCCGGCGAGCGGGAACAGTGCCTCGCTCCCCAAAGCCCAGAAGCGCCACGAGGCGGCCACGATCGACGCCACCGTCACCGGCACGAAGCTGCGCGGCTTCCATTCGAACAGCAGCAGCTCGACCGCGAGCAGGATCGCCGCCACCGGCGTGCCGAAGGTCGCGCTCATGCCGGCGGCGGCGCCGGCGACCAGCAGTGTCTTGCGCTCGGCGTTGGAGAGGTGGAACAGCTGGGCGAACAGCGACCCCACGGCTCCGCCGGTCATGATGATCGGGCCCTCCGCGCCGAAGGGTCCCCCGGTACCGATGGCGATCGCGGCGGAGACCGGCTTCAGGACCGCAACCCGCGGAGCGACGCGGCTGCCACCCATCAA
>DASSQU010000410.1:0-2635 GCA_035702325.1 Steroidobacteraceae bacterium | reverse complement strand
CGCAGCGGGGCCGATCCGGGGCGCAGCTGCTGCCGGCGCTGCTCGTGCAGCGGGCGGCGATTGAAACCGATGCCGGACAGCCGCTATCGGCGCAGCACGATGCCTTACAGGCGCTGGCCCAGCTGCAGGCGGGCGCACCTGCCGGCGATTTCTCGAGCTTCACCGGGCGTGCGTATCTGAGCCTTGCGCGCGCTCTGGTCGCGCAGGGTCGAGCCGCCGAAGCCGCGAGCGCCGGGCAGCACGCGGTCGAGCAGCTCACCCGGGCCCTGGGCTCGGACCATCCCGATACGACGGCCGCCCGGGAGCTGAGCCTGAGGACGAGAGCGTCTGCCCCGTGAGCGCGCCGCCGGCGCGCCCACGCCGGCTGGTACGCCTTCACGCCAGCGCGCCACAGCAGGAAGGCGTAGGTGTCGGCCGCCTCGCGGTCCTGCTGCGCGCGCGTCGAGCCGATACCGTGGCCGGCATCGAAGTCGACGCGCAGCAGGATCGGCTTGCCCGAGCTCGTCGCGGCCTGCAGCCGCGCGGCCATCTTCGCGACATGAAAGGGCGCGACGCGCGGGTCGGTGACCCCGGTGGTGAGCAGCACCGCCGGGTAAGCGACGCCGTCCTTCACCGCCTGGTAGCTGTCGATGAGCTTCAGCGCCCGGTAGCCCGCCTCCTCGCGGATCGCGCCCCACTCAGGCTCCTCGCCGTAGCCGTTCTGCTCGGCGACGTAGCGCAACGGGTTCGACCAGCCGACCCCGTCGACCACGGCGGCGAACAGCTCCGGCCGCTCGGTCATCGCGCGGCCCACCGTGATGCCGCCCGCCGAGCGGCCCCCGATCGCGAGCCGCCCGGGTGCGGTGTACTTCCCGCGGCACAGCTCCTCGCAGACGTCGATCAGGTCGCGCCAGGTGTTGGGCTTGTTCATGAGCTGGCCGGATTTGTGCCACTCGCGGCCGTACTCGCCGCCGCCGCGCACGCCGGCGTAGCCGACGATGAAGCCGGCATCGACGAGCGCGAGCGTGCGGCCGGCGAACGAGGGGGGGTAGCCGGGCAGGCCGTAGGAGCCGTAGGCGGAGATCCACGCCGGGGTGCGGCCGTCGCGCTTCAGGCCCTTGCGGTAGATCAGCGAGTAGGGAATCTTCGTGCCGTCGCGTGCGGTCGCGAAGCCCCGCTCGGTCGCGTAGGCGCCGACGTCGATCGGCGGCCGGGGCGTGAGGTGCGTGGCGGCGACCCTGCCCTGCGCATCGACCGACCAGATGTCCGCGGGGGTGAGCCAGCCGGTGAAGGAGAACAGCGCCCCCTCCTCCTGCGGATTCGCCGCGAGCGCGCTCAGGGTGCCGTCGAAGGGCAGCCGGATCTCGCTCACGCGGCCGTCGGATCCGAGCCGGCGCAGGCCGGAGATGCCCCCGTCCATCATCTTCAGGTACAGCCCATCGCGCGCGCGCTCGATCTCCTCGAGCACCTCGCGCCCCTCGGGGACGACCTCGCGCGCCTGCGCCACCGCCGGCGCCTGCGCTGAGGCCTGGAGAAGCCGGCCGCGCGGATGGCCGTGGTTCGCGAGCAGGTAGAGCGCATCGCCGTCGAGCTCGGCGCCGGTGATCTCGTCCTCGAAGGAAGCCACCGGCACCCAGCGGGCGCGGCCGGCGGCGGCGTCCGCGACCGGGGCGATGAGCAGGCGCACCTCGCTCCTCACGTCCGAGAGCACGAGCAGTGCATGGCGCGAGCCGAAGCAGGTCTCCACCGTCGGCGCCTGGATGCTCTCGTACACGACTGCGGGATCGAGCCCGCGCTTCATGATGACGGGATCGGACCCGGGATCGCTGCCGAGGGCGTGAAAGCGCGCCTGGCTGTCGAGATAGCGCTCGGGCGTGTCGACCTTGCCGGTGAGCTGGTTGTAGAAGAAGCCGCTGCCGTCGTCGAGCCAGGCGGGGTTCGCGCCCTCGGTGTTGGCGATCTGCTCGGGAAGGTCGCGCCCGCCGGCGACCTCGAGCACGTGCAGCACCGAATCCTCGCTGCCGTCCTTCGACAGCCCGTAGACGACGTGCGTGCCCCCGGGCGAGGGCAGCCACCAGTCGAGCGAGAAATGCCCGCCCCCCCCGGAGAGCGTCGTCGGGTCGATGAGCACGCGCGGCGGCGCGCCGTGCTCGCCCACGAACAGCTGGTAGTTCTCGGCGCCCATCGGACGCTGCTCGTAGAAGAGCCGCCCCCCCGCACGGTGCACGCGGCGCGTGAGGGCCGCATCGCCCGAGAGCTGCCCGATGCGCTTCAGCAGCCCCTCGCGCCCCGGGATGGTGTCGAGCACCGCGCGGGTGTGCGCGTTCTGGCCGCGCAGGAACGGCAGCCAGTCCGGATCCTTGTCGTTCTCCATCCAGCGGTAGGGATCGGAGAGCGTCTCGCCGAAGTAGGTATCCTTGACGACCGCAACGCGCGCCACCGGCGCCGGCGGGAGCGCGGCGCGGCCGGCGCGCGCGCGGCGCGTGACCCAGGCGGCGACGGCACTCCCCACCCCGGCGAGCAGCGTGCGCCGATCGACGCGCTCGTTCATGGCGTCGGGTTCTCCGGCAGCCAGCGTACCTCGCGCTCCATCTGCGCGGCGAGGTCCTCGACGCCGCCGCGGCCGCGGGCGAGCAGCGCGAGGCTGCCGGTGCCC
>DASSQU010000409.1:0-5077 GCA_035702325.1 Steroidobacteraceae bacterium | reverse complement strand
GTTCGTCGCCGGACCGGGCTCGAGCACGCTGCCGATGGTGATCTTCTCCAAAGTGCGCTTCGGTGTGACCCCGGACGTGAACGCGCTCGCCACCATCATGGTATTGATCGTGGCGACCGGGATCGCGCTCGCGTCGCTGTGGATGCGCTACCAGCAGCGCCGGCGCGAGCGCGACGTGCAGCTCGCGGCCGCCGCCGATGTGAGCATGCCCGGATGACACGCCGGATCCTCGGCATCGACGTGGGCGGATCCTCCATCAAGGCCGGGCTGCTCGAGCTCGAGGCCGGCCGCCTCTCCGGCGGGCTGATCTCGGCCCCGACTCCGCATCCCGCGACGCCCGCGGCGCTGATGCCGGTGATCGCGGCGCTCGCCGGCCGCCTTCCGGGCGGCAGCGGCGGCGTCGGCATCGCCTTCCCGAGCGTCATCAAGCGCGGCACGGCGCGCACCGCCGCCAACGTCGATCATGCCTGGCTCGGCACCGACGGCGCGGCGCTCGCCACGCGCGCCCTCGGCCGGCCGGCGCTGCTCCTCAACGACGCCGATGCCGCCGGCATTGCCGAGATGCGCTGGGGAGCCGGCCGGGGCTGCCGCGGCACGGCGATCATGGTGACGCTCGGCACCGGGATCGGCACCGCGCTGTTCAGCGACGGCAAGCTGTTCCCGAACAGCGAGCTCGGGCACCTGGAGCTGCACGGCATGGACGCGGAGAAGTGGGCCGCGGCGCAGGTGAGGACCAGCGAGAAGCTCGACTTCCCGGCGTGGATTGCCCGGGTGAACGAGTACCTCGCGCGGCTGCACCAGCTGCTCTGGCCGGATCTGTTCATTCTCGGCGGCGCGGTGAGCGAGCGCTTCGCCGAGTTCGCACCGCTGCTGCGCTCGGAGGCGCAGCTGCAGCCGGCGCACTTTGCCGGGCAGGCCGGCGTGATCGGCGCGGCGCTCGCCGCCGCCGAGGCCGATCTGTAGCGGGAGGCGCGGCGAGGCGCGGACCTGAGCGTGAGAGCGAGCAAGCTTCCCGAGGTCGGCACGACGATCTTCACGGTCATGTCCCGCCGCGCGCGCGAGCTCGGCGCGCTGAACCTCGGCCAGGGTTTCCCCGACTACGACATCGACCCGCGGCTCACCGCGCTGGTGGGCGCGGCCATGGCGGCCGGCCACAACCAGTACGCACCGATGGAGGGGCTGCCGGAGCTGCGCGCGCGCATCGCCGCCAAGCTCGGCGCGTGTTACGGCCGCAGTCCCGACCCGGACACCGAGATCACCGTGACCCTCGGGGCTACCGAGGCGATCTACTCGGCCATCCAGGCCGCAGTCGGCGCCGGCGACGAGGTGATCGCATTCGATCCCGCCTACGATTCCTACCAGCCGGCGGTCAAGCTCGCCGGCGCGCGCTGCGTGCGGCTGCCGCTCGCCCAGCCCGGGTTCCGCTACGACTGGGAGCGGGTACGCGCCGCGCTGAGCCCACGCACGCGTCTGGTGCTGTTCAACAGCCCGCTGAATCCGGCCTGGACCGCGGCCACGGCGGCCGATCTGGATGCGCTCGCGGCAGCGATCCGCGACCGCGACATCCTGGTGCTGTCCGACGAAGTCTACGAGCACGTGGTGTTCGATGGCGTCCGCCACCACTCGGTGCTCGCCCATGCCGAGCTCGCCGCGCGCAGCTTCGCGGTGTTCTCCTTCGGCAAGACGCTGCACGCGACCGGGCTGCGGGTCGGCTATTGCGTGGCACCGCCGCCGCTCACCCGCGAGCTGCGCAATGTGCACCAGTTCAACACCTTCAGCATCGCCACTCCGCTGCAGCATGCGATCGCCGCCTACCTCACCGAGCAGCCCGGGTGCTGGCGCTCGCTCGCGCCGTTTTTCCAGGCCAAGCGTGACCGGCTGCGCGCCGCGCTCGCGCGCTCGGGCTTCCGCCTGCCGCCGGCGCAGGGCACCTACTTCCAGCTGCTCGACTTCGGCGACTTCGCGCCCCCCGACGATTGCGCCTTCGCCGAGCGGCTGCTCACCGAAGCGGGCGTCGCCACCATTCCGCTGTCGCCGTTCTACGCGGCCGCCGAGCCGCTCACCTTTCTGCGGCTGTGCATCGCCAAGCGCGATGCGACGCTCGACGAGGCGGCGGCGCGGCTGGCGGCTTTCGCCGCGCGGCTGGGGCGGAGCTGAGCGCATGGCGGAGCTGCGCGTCACGCTGGTGCAGCAGCCGCTCGCCTGGCAGGACGCGGGCGCCAACCGCGAGCGCCTGGCGGCGCTGCTCGCACCCGCCGCCGGCGGCACCGATCTGGTGGTGCTGCCGGAGACCTTCACCACCGGGTTCAGCATGGAGGTCGAGACTCTGGCGGAGCCGGCCGGCGGCCCGACCGCGGCATGGCTCGCGGCGCTGGCCGGGTCGCTCGACGCCGCGATCACCGGCAGCGTCATCACGGTCGAGGCGGGCCGCTACTACAACCGGCTGCTGTGGGCGGAGCCGCGCGCGGCGCTGCGGCACTACGACAAGCGGCACCTGTTCCGCTTGGGGGACGAGCACCGCCACTTCACCCCCGGCGGGGCGGCGTGGAGCGTGCCGTGGCGCGGTTTTGCCGTCTGCCCGCTGGTGTGTTACGACTTGCGCTTCCCGGTCTTCAGCCGCCGCCGCGCCGCGCTCGACTACGAGCTGCTGGTGTACGTGGCCAACTGGCCCGCGGCGCGCGCCTACGCCTGGCGACAGCTGCTGCGGGCGCGCGCCATCGAGAACCAGGCTTACGTGGTGGGCGTCAACCGCGTCGGCCCCGACGGGCTCGGTGTCGCGCATGCGGGCGACAGCGCCGCGATCGACTACCTCGGACAGCCGCTCCTCGAGGCGGGCGCCGACCCCGCACTGCTCACGGTGACGCTGGACGGCGCGAAGCTGCGCGCCTTCCGCGACAGGTTTCCGGCGCACCTCGATGCCGACCGGTTTACCCTCGAGCTCTGAATGAAGAAGCCCACACTGGTGAATCACCCGCCGGCCGTCGAGCTGCCGCCCGGCAACCGCGCGCTCGTGGATCCCATCTACCAGAGCGTCAAGTTCGAGTTCGAGAGCCTGGCGGAGACCGAGCGCTTCCTGCGCGGCGAGCGCCCGGGCTTCTTCTACAGCCGCGCCGGCAATCCCACCACGCGCCAGCTCGAGCTGCTGCTCGCCGCGCTGCAGGGGCGCGAGGACTGCCTGGTGACCGCCTCGGGCGTCGGCGCCATTTCCGAGGCGCTGCTCGCACTCACCCGCCAGGGCGATCACATCCTGTGCTTCATCGAGACCTACAACCCGACACGCTACCTGATCCGCCGCCTGCTCGGGCGCTTCGGCGTGACCCACACCATGCTGTCGATCGAGGATGCTGCGGGCATCGGGCGCGCCCTCGGGGCACAGCCCGTGCGGCTGGTGTTCTTCGAGAGTCCCACCAATCCGCTGACGCGCATCGCCGACATCGCCGCGCTCACCCGCGCGGCGCGCGCGGCCGGCGCGCTCACCGTGATGGACAATACCTTCGCCGGCTTTCACCAGCACGGCGAATACGACGTCGACGTGTTCGTTCACAGCCTCACCAAGTACGCCTCCGGCGCCGGCGACGTGATGGGCGGGGCGGTGATCGCGCGCGCCGAGCTCATCCGCGACCTGCGCAGCGATTTCTCCGTGCTCGGCGCCACGCTCGATCCGCACGCCGCGTTCCTCATCCTGCGGGGGCTGAAGACCTATTTCGTGCGCTACCGCGCCCAGTGCGCGGCTGCGCTCAGCATCGCGCAGCTGCTCGCGGACCACCCCGCGGTGGCACGGGTGCACTACCCCGGTCTCGCCTCCCACCCGCAGCACGCACTCGCCGCACGCCAGATGCGCGATTTCGGCACCATCGTCAGCTTCGACCTGCGCGGCGGGGAGGCGGCGGGCCGGCGCTTCGCCGACGCGCTGCAGCTGTTTGCGCTCACCGCCAGCCTCGGCTCGGGCGAATCCCTGATCGTGACCGCGCAGATGATGGGCGGGCGCGATCTGACGGCCGAGCAGCAGCGCATTTCGGGCATCACCGCGGGAACGGTCCGGCTGTCGATCGGGCTTGAGGACCCGGACGATCTCGCCGAGGATGTGACCCGGGCGCTCGCCGCCGCGTCCTGAGGCCGCGGGCGGAGCCGGGGAGATGGCAATGACGCGGATCGGGCGCAGCCGGGCGGGCGCTTGGTGCACCGCGGGATTGCTCACTGCCGCTGCCGCCGCGCCCGCCGCGCGCGCCGCGCCGGCCGAGATTCCGCTCGAGGCATTCGCCGCCGGGCCGCAGATGGCCGAAGCGCGGATTTCGCCGGACGGGAGGCGACTGGTCTATCTGACGACCGTCGCCGGCGAGGAGATGGTGGTGGTGCGCGACCTGCGCCCGGACACCGTTCACGCCATCCTGCACGCTCACGGCGGACCGTATTCGGTCTCGCGCTGCGAGTTCAAGACCGACGACCGGCTGCTCTGCCACCTCGAGGGGGTGCAGCGCGGCGCCGGCGGGCGGCCGTATCCCGCCTCGCGCATGGTGGCCGTCGATGCTGACGGCCGCCGTCCGCGGGTGCTGTTCCGCAATGGCTTCTTTGCGACGCCCGAGTCGGTGGCGCGCTCGCAGTTCCAGGACCGGATCGTCAACTGGCTGCCCGACGATCCGCGCCACGTGCTGATCGAGCTCGGCGACGACGGCAGCGTCTTCCCCTCGGTCTACAGCGTCGACGTCTACCGCGGCAACCTGAAGCTGGTGGTGCCGGCCCGCCCGCCGATCATGGACTGGACGGCGGACAGCAGGGGCGTGGTGCGCTTCGGCTACGGCTTCCGCAACGATACCGGCGTGTACATCGCGCGCAGCGGCCCGGACTCGCCGTGGCACACGCTCGAGGAGTTCAAGCGCTTCACCCACCAGCGCTTCGATCCGCTCGCCATCGGGCCGGACCCGGACCAGCTGTTCGTGTTCGCCCCCCATGAGGGGCGCACGGCCGTGTGGCAGATGGATCTCGGGCGCGGCGGCGATCTCAAGCTGCTGTACTCGCGCCCCGACGTCGACGTCGGCGGGCTGCTCGAATGGCCCACCGACCGGCACGTCGTCGGATT
>DASSQU010000408.1:0-4653 GCA_035702325.1 Steroidobacteraceae bacterium | reverse complement strand
CTGGGCCGCGCCGGCGAGGGCCACGCCGGCCAGGGCCGCGGCTGCGCTCGGCGCCAGCAGCATCCGCCTCGGACTCGATAGACTCATGATTCGACTCCTCCGGGCGCCTGCAGCGCCCGCGCGCATTAGATGACAATAATGTGACGGTCTGATGACATGCCCCGCACACGGTGCCTGCCGCCCGCGGGCCACGTCCCCGTGGCCCCGGAGGAACAGTGTTGCCGGGGGAGTTTTCACCGGCGTGACAGCCCGGTGCTTGCCGCTCACCCGGGCATCCCCGTATAAACGCGCACGATGTCGCAGACCCTGACCCTCGCCGAAAAGCTGATCGCGCGCCGCTCGGTGACCCCGGCCGACGAGGGCTGCCAGCAGCTGATGTGCGAGCGCCTGGCGGCGCTCGGCTTCGCGATCGAGCGGCTGCGCTTCGGCAGCGTGGAGAACTTCTGGGCGCGGCGCGGCAGCGCGGAGCCGCTGTTCTGCTTCGCCGGCCATACCGACGTCGTCCCCACCGGCCCGCTCGAGGAGTGGCGCAGCGACCCCTTTGCGCCCGTCGTCCGCGAGGGGCTGCTCTACGGGCGGGGGGCCGCCGACATGAAGACCGGGCTCGCGGCCATGGTCACCGCCACCGAGGAGTTCGTGCGCGAGCACCCCGCCCACAAGGGATCGATCGCCTACCTCATCACCAGCGACGAGGAGGGGCCGTCGGTCGACGGCACCAGGCGCGTGGTCGAGACCCTCGCCGCCCGCGGCGAGCGCATCGACTGGTGCCTCGTGGGCGAGCCCTCGAGCGAGGAGCGCATCGGCGACACGATCAAGGTCGGCCGGCGGGGCTCGCTCAGCGGCCGGCTCACGGTGCACGGCATCCAGGGCCACGTCGCCTACCCGCAGCTCGCCGAGAATCCGGTGCACACCCTCGCGCCGGCGCTCGCCGAGCTCACCCAGCGCGTATGGGACCGCGGCACCGCGCACTTCCAGCCGACGAGCTTCCAGGTCTCGAATCTCAACGCCGGCACCGGCGCGCCGAACGTCATCCCGGGAGAGCTCAAGGCGCGCTTCAACCTGCGCTATTCCCCGGTGCAGACGCTCCCCGGGCTGAAGGCCGCGGTGGAAGAGATCCTGCGCCGTCACGGCGTGCGCTACACGCTCGAGTGGTATCTCTCGGGTGAGCCCTTCTACACCCCGCCGGGACCGCTCTCCGAGGCGGTGGGAGCCGCGGTGGCGGAGGTCACCGGCGCACGTCCCGGCCTCTCGACCGGCGGGGGCACCTCCGACGGGCGCTTCATCGCGCCGCTCGGCGCGCAGGTGGTGGAGCTCGGGGTGGTGAACGCCTCGATCCACAAGGTGAACGAGTGCGTGCGGGTCGAGGACGTCGACGCCCTGCACCGCATGTACGTCAACGTGCTGCGCAAGCTCCTCACCTGAGGGGCGCGGGGCTCCGGCGCAGGTTGGCGATCACCCCGAGACCGCCGAGCAGCACCGCCCAGATCAGCACCCAGGCGGGCATGGCGAGCCCGAGGAAGCGCCAGGTGACCTCGCCGCACTCTCCGCTCCCGGTGAGCACCTTGCGGATCACGGTGGTGAGGGGCGAGATCTTCAGCAGCACCGCGAGCGGGGCGCCGCAGGAGGGCAGCGTTCCGGGCGGCAGGCTCTGGATGTAGAGCTGGCGGGCCGCCACCGCCACGGTCGCGAGCGCGAACACGGCGAGCAGCGCCGCGTATACGTAGCGGCCCCAGCCGCGCGGGTCATGCAGCGCCGCGAGGAGAAACGCCAACCCGATGAGGATGATGCCGACGCGCTGGAAGATGCACAGCGGGCAGGGATCGAGCATGAGGCCGTATTGCGCGTAGAGCGCGTAGCCCATCAGCGCCGCACACACGACGAAGCCGAGGAAGTTGATCAGGCGGCGGGACATGCAAAGCGCCGCAGGCGACTCTTGCCGATGGCCTTAAGGCGCGGCGCCCGCGGTGCCGGAGCCGGCGCGCAGCTCCCGCTCGACGTCGTCGAGCGAGGTGTGGCGGATGTCCTTGCCGTGCACCATGTAGATCACGTACTCGCTGATGTTCTTGGCGTGATCGCCGATGCGCTCGAGCGCGCGCACCACCCACATGACGTCGAGCGCGCGGCGGATGGTGCGCGGATCTTCCATCATGAAGGTGATGCTCTGGCGCTGGATCGCCTCGTACTCCTCGTCCACCACGCGGTCCTGGCGCGCGACCCGCAGCGCGGAGTCCACGTCCATGCGCGCGAACGCATCGAGCGCATCGTGCACCATGTCCGATACCACCCGCCCGAGATGCTTGATCTCGCGGTACTTGTCCGCGGGGCGCTCCATGGTCGCGAGGCGCGAGGCGATGTAGCCGATTTTCTCGGCCTCGTCGCCGACGCGCTCGAGATCGGTGATGGTCTTGATGATCGCCACGATCACGCGCAGGTCCCCGGCCGCCGGGGCGCGCGTCGCGAGTATGCGGCTGCATTCCTCGTCGATCGAGACCTCCATGTTGTTCACCTGGTAGTCGTCGAGCGCCACCGACTCCCCGAGCGAGCTGTCGCCCTCGATCAGCGCCGTGACCGCCTTCTGCAGCTGCTGCTCGACGAAGCCGCCCATGCCGAGCACCTTGCTGCGCACGCGCTCGAGGTCCTCGTTGAAGCGACGCGAGATGTGATGACTGAGGTCGGCGGTTTCCATTCGTTGGCGTCCCCGGCTGTCATTCGGGCTGCCGGCGTGCGGCCATGCGCGCGATCATAGCGGAACTGCGCTCGGCAACCACCGCGACGCCCGTCACACCCCGCCCGCCTGAGGTGGCGCCCCCAGCGTGGGACCGGGGCGTGTCGGTGGGATGACAGCCCGGAGAAAGCTTTATTACCAACAGAGACTTACGCGCATGACTTAAGCAGTTTCTGCGCTCAGGGCGGAGCGCGGCGCCGGGGCGACGCGCTGCGGCGGGAAGTGGCAGATGAAAGCGCTGCCGGCGCCGAGCGTGCTCTGCACCTCGAGCCGCGCGCCGTGGCGCTGCAGGACGTGCTTGACGATGGCGAGCCCGAGCCCCGAGCCGCCGGTGGCGCGCGAGCGCCCCGGGTCGACGCGGTAGAAGCGCTCGGTGAGCCTCGGCAAGTGCTCGGGCGGAATCCCGGGACCGGTATCGGAGACGGCGAGGTGGGCGCCGTCGGCGTCGACCCACCAGCGCATCTCCATCGAGCCCTCGGGCGGGGTGTACTTGGCGGCGTTGTCGACCAGGTTGGAGAACGCCGAGTGGATCTCCGGCTCGTCGCCGATCAGCTGCGCGGCCGATTCGATGCGCACGCGTACCTCGTGCGGGTGCGCGCTGCGCGCCAGCACGTCCTTGCGCAGCAGCGACAGCAGCGCCGCCACGTCGATGGGCGCGCCGCCGACGATCTCGCGCGTCTCCTCGAGGCGCGACAGCTCGATCAGGTCGCGGATGATGGCCGTCATGCGCTCGGCCTGGCGGCGCATCTCGGCCACCGGGGCGAGCAGCTCCGGATCGAGGGCCGGATCCTGGGCGAGCGTCTCGAGGTAGCCGGAGATCACCGTGAGCGGCGAGCGCAGCTCGTGCGAGGCGTTGGCGACGAAGTCGCGCCGCACCGCCTCGAGGCGCATCTGGCGCGACACGTCGCTCACCAGCAGCAGCAGCTGGCCCTCGCCGTAGGGGACGACCTGCAGCGAGAGATGACGGTCCTCGGCGCCCGTCGGCCGGATGACCACGGGGTTGGAGTAATCCCCGCCGGCCAGATAGCGGATGAACCCCGGCTCGCGCAGCAGGTTCTCGATGCGCATGCCGAAGTCCGCGGTGCGCCGCAACTCCAGCAGCTGGGCCGCCATGCGGTTGAACCACACGATCTCGCGCTGCGCGTTGAGGATCACGACGCCGTCGGGAAGCGCCGCGGTCGAGCGCTGCAGCTGGCGCATCAGCTGCACGAAGCGCTGCTTGTGGAAGCGCTTGCGCCGGTGCAGCCGCACCACCTGCGCGATGATCTCTCCCCACACGCCGCCGACGTCCGGGGGATCGGCGTAGCTGCGGTGCCGCAGCCACCACTCCAGACGGAAGAGGTTCGCCAGCACCCACCCGAGGTGCACGATCAGCGCGCAGGCGAGCCCGGCCCAGGGACTGCCGAACGCCCAGCCGGCGGTGAGACCGATCACCACCGTGGCGAGCAACCGGCCCGCGGCAAAGAACCATGCCTGTGTCGCGGGTTGCATGTGTGCCATGCGCCCTCTCCAGATCCCGGCCGTGCTCAGGCGGTCCGGGCGGAGAAGCGATACCCGGAGCCCCGGACGGTCTGCACGAAGCGATCGTACCCGAATTCCTCGAGTGCCTTGCGCAGACGCCGGATGTGCACGTCGATGGTGCGTTCCTCGACGTAGACATTGCCCCCCCAGATGCGGTCGAGGAGCTGATCGCGGGTGTAGACCCGCTCCGGGTGGGTCATGAAGAACTCGAGCATGCGGTACTCGGTGGGCCCGAGTCCCAGGGTGCGCGCGCCCACCGTCACGCGGTGGCTCGCCTGATCGAGCAGCAGGCCCTGGAACTCGATGACCTCGTCCACCCTGCCCGGCGCGCTCCGGCGCAGCACCGCGTTGATGCGCGCCAGCAGCTCGCGGGGCGAGAAGGGCTTGGTCACGTAGTCGTCGGCGCC
>DASSQU010000407.1:0-7482 GCA_035702325.1 Steroidobacteraceae bacterium | reverse complement strand
AGCGACTGACTGCGCGTCGGTCCGACAAAATCGCCGCAGGCGATTTTTTCCAATGGACCAGGCAGATGTGCTAACCTGTCGGCCCGTCGTCGTTCCGCCCCTCTGAGGCGGACCGACCTGAAGGCGACGGGTAATCCCTCTGACTGTCATGACACGTTTCGTATTCGTGACCGGCGGCGTCGTGTCCTCCCTGGGCAAGGGCATCGCCTCCGCCTCGCTCGGGGCGATTCTCGAGGCGCGCGGCCTGAAGGTCGGCATGGTCAAGCTCGACCCGTATATCAACGTCGACCCCGGCACCATGAGCCCGTTCCAGCACGGCGAGGTGTTCGTCACCGAGGACGGCACCGAGTCCGACCTCGATCTCGGGCACTACGAGCGCTTCGTGCGCACCACCACCGGGCACAACAGCAATTTCACCACCGGGCGCATCTACGAGCGCGTCATCGGCAAGGAGCGCCGCGGCGACTACCTGGGCGCCACCGTGCAGGTGATCCCCCACATCACCGACGAGATCAAGCGCAGCATCAAGCTCGGCGCCGACGGCTCGGACGTGTGCATGGTCGAGATCGGCGGCACGGTGGGCGACATCGAGTCGCTGCCCTTTCTCGAGGCGATCCGCCAGCTCGGGGTCGAGCTCGGGCGCAACAACTGCGTGTACATGCACCTCACGCTGGTGCCGATCGTGGGCGGCTCGCAGGAAGTCAAGACCAAGCCCACGCAGCACTCGGTCAAGGAGCTGCGCGGGATCGGCATCCAGCCGGACGTGCTGCTGTGCCGCTGCAAGCACCCGCTCCCCGAGGAGCAGCGCCGCAAGATCGCGCTGTTCACCAACGTCGAGGAGCGCGCGGTGATCTCGGCGGTGGACGCCGACGACATCTACCGCATCCCGATGCTGCTGCACGAGCAGGGGCTCGACGACATCATCGTCGACAAGCTGCGGCTCGAGGTTCCGCCGACCGATCTCGCCGAGTGGCGCCAGGTGGTGAGCGCCAGGGCCAATCCCGACGGCCAGGCCGACATCGCCATGGTGGGCAAGTACGTGCAGATCCGCGATTCCTACCTGTCGCTGCACGAGGCGCTGATGCACGGCGGCCTCAAGAGCCGCACGCGCGTCAACATCCATTACATCGAGTCCACCGACATCGAGCAGCACGGCACCCGGCTGCTCGCGGGCGTGGACGCGGTGCTGGTGCCGGGCGGCTTCGGCGAGCGCGGCATCGAGGGCAAGATCCAGGCGGTGCGCTACGCGCGCGAGCACGGCGTGCCCTACCTGGGAATCTGCTTAGGCATGCAGGTGGCGATCGTGGAGTTCGGCCGCCACCTGCTCGGGCTGCACGAGGCCAACAGCACCGAGTTCAACCGCGCCACCCCCCACCCGGTGATCGCGCTCATCTCGGAGTGGCAGGACCAGATGCACGGCGCGCAGACGCGCACCGAGGCTTCCGCCAAGGGCGGCACCATGCGCCTCGGCGCGCAGGAGGTGCGGCTCGCGGCCGGTACACGGGCGCGCGAGCTGTACGGCCGCGACACCATCCTCGAGCGCCACCGCCACCGCTACGAGTTCAACAACAACTATCTCGAGCGCTACCGCCAGGGCGGCATGCGCTTCCCGGGATTCTCGCGCGACGGGCTGGTGGAAGTGATCGAGCTGCCCGCGCACCCGTGGTTCGTCGCCACGCAGTTCCACCCCGAGTTCACCTCGACCCCGCGCGACGGGCATCCGCTCTTTACCGGCTTCATCCGCGCCGCGCGTGCGCAGCGCGCCGCGCAGCTCCCGCAGGCGGCGGGAGCCTGAGCGGCGGCGCCGCTCTCGTTCGGCGGACCGTACCGTGCGGCTGGCCGGATACGAAGTCGGGATCGGGCGGCCGCTGTTCCTCATCGCCGGTCCCTGCGTCATCGAGAGCCTGAGTCTCTGCGAGGAGATCGCCGGGCATCTCAAGGAGGTCACGGCGCGCCTCGCGATCCCGTTCGTGTTCAAGGCCTCCTACGACAAGGCGAACCGCTCCTCGCGCGCGAGCTTCCGCGGCCCGGGCCTGGCGGCGGGGCTGAAGGTGCTCGAGCACGTGCGCAGCCGCATCAAGGTGCCGGTGCTCACCGACGTGCACGAGGACACCCCGCTCGCGGAAGTGGCCGCGGTGGTCGACGTGCTGCAGACGCCGGCCTTCCTCTGCCGCCAGACGAACTTCATCGTCAACACCGCCGCGCAGGGCAAGCCGGTCAACATCAAGAAGGGCCAGTTCCTCTCGCCGTGGGAGATGAAGAACGTGGTGGAGAAGGCACGCTCCACCGGCAACGAGGCGATCCTGGTGTGCGAGCGCGGCTTCTCCTTCGGCTACAACAACCTGGTGTCCGACATGCGCTCGCTCGCCATCCTGCGCGAGACCGGCTGCCCGGTGGTCTTCGACGCCACCCACTCGGTGCAGCTCCCCGGGGGGCAGGGCAGCTCCTCCGGCGGGCAGCGCGAATTCATCCCGGTGCTGGCGCGCGCCGCGGTGGCGGCCGGCATCGCCGGACTCTTCATGGAGACGCACCCGCGCCCCGCCGAGGCGCTCTCCGACGGTCCCAACGCCTGGCCGCTGGCGCGCATGGAGCCGCTGCTCACGACGCTCGCCGGGCTCGACCGCACGGTGAAGACCGCGCCGCTCGAGGAGTCGCTGCTGTAGCGGCGGGCCCCCAACCCAGGGAGTGGCGCACACCATGAGCCGAATCAGCGCGATCTGCGGCCGCGAAATCCTCGACTCGCGCGGCAATCCCACGGTCGAGGTCGACGTGCTGCTCGACTCCGGCGCCCGCGGCCGCGCGGCGGTGCCCTCGGGCGCCTCGACCGGCACGCGCGAGGCGGTGGAGCTGCGCGACGGCGATCCGCGCCGCTACGGCGGCAAGGGCGTGCTGCGGGCGGTCGGGCACGTGAACGGCGAGCTGCAGGACGCGCTGGTCGGCGCCGACCCGCGCGACCAGGCGGGCATCGACCGCCGCATGATCGACCTCGACGGCACCGACAACAAGGGCCGCCTCGGGGCCAACGCCATCCTCGGGGTGTCGCTCGCCACGGCGCATGCGGCCGCGAGCGACGCGCGCACGCCGCTGTACCGGTATCTCGCGCAGCTGGCCGGCGGCGGGCGCGAGCCGGTGATGCCGGTGCCGATGATGAACATCGTCAACGGCGGGGCGCACGCCAACAACAGCCTCGACATCCAGGAATTCATGATCGTGCCGGTGGGCGCGCCGAGCTTCCACGAGGCGCTGCGCTACGGCGCGGAGGTGTTCCACGCCCTGAAGCGCCTGCTCGCCGACCGCGGGCTGCCGACCACGGTGGGGGACGAGGGCGGGTTCGCGCCGAGCCTCGAATCGAACGAGGCGGCGCTGGCGTGCATCGTCGAGGCGATCGAGGCGGCCGGCTACGTTGCCGGCCGGGACATCTGCCTGGCGCTCGATGCCGCCAGCTCCGAGTTCTTCCGCGACGGCGCCTACGAGCTCGAATGCGAGGGCCGCCGCCTCACGGCGCACGAGTTCACCCGCTACCTGGCCGATCTCGCCGGCCGCTATCCGATCGTCAGCATCGAGGACGGCATGAGCGAGAGCGACTGGGACGGCTGGGGCGAGCTCACGCGCGCGCTCGGCAAGACGCTGCAGCTGGTCGGCGACGATGTGTTCGTCACCAACACGCGCATCCTGCGGCAGGCGATCGGCGCGCAGGTCGCCAACGCGATCCTCATCAAGCCCAACCAGATCGGCACGCTCAGCGAGACGCTCGAGTGCATCGGCGTGGCCGCCGCGGCCGGCTACGCCTCCATCGTCTCGCACCGCTCCGGCGAGACCGAGGACAGCACCATCGCCGACATCGCGGTCGCGACCGCCGCCACCCAGATCAAGACCGGCTCGCTGTCGCGCTCGGACCGCATCGCCAAGTACAACCAGCTGCTGCGCATCGAGGGGGAGCTCGGCACGGTGCGCTACGCCGGCCGGGACGCCTTCCCGGTGCGCATCTAGGGGCGCCGCCCATGGCCGCTGCCAGTGCGTTCCCGGTGGTGTTCGCGCTCTATCCGCGCGTGACGCAGCTCGATTTCACCGGCCCGCTGGAGGTGCTGGCGCGGCTGCCGGGGGCACGGGTGGTGCTCGCGGCGGTACGCGGCGGGGAGCTCGCGCTCGATGGCGGCCTCACCATCGCCGGCGTGCAGCCGCTCGCGTCCGTGACCGAGTGCGCGCTGCTGCTCGTCCCGGGCGGGTTCGGCACCGGCGTCGCCATGGAGGATGCGGAGTATCTCGCGGCGCTGCGGCGGCTCGCCGGGCAGGCGCGCTACGTGACCTCGGTGTGCACCGGCTCGCTGCTGCTCGGCGCCGCGGGACTGCTGCGCGGCCGGCGCGCGGCCTGTCACTGGGCGTTTCGCGAGCTGCTGCCGCTGTTCGGCGCCACGCCCGACGAGCGGCGCGTGGTGCGCGACGGCAACCTGATCACCGGAGGAGGCGTGACGGCGGGTATCGACCTGGCGCTCACCGTGATGGCCGAGGTGGCCGGCCGGGAGATCGCCGAGACGGTGCAGCTCGGCATCGAGTACGCGCCCGAGCCGCCCTTCGACGCCGGCCGGCCCGAGCGGGCACGTCCCGACGTGCTGGCCGCGGCGCGGGCCCGTCTCGCGGCCGGGTGGCCGGAACGGCTGGCCGCCGCCAGGCGCGCCGGCGCCGCTCTCGGCAGCGGCGCAGCGGACGACGGCTGAGCGCTTCGCGCCCGCACCGCCGGTCTGCTAGGCTGTCGGACCCATGAAATGGCTCGCGGCCGCGCTCGCCGTCGTCCTCGTCCTGCTGCAATACCGCATCTGGGTCTCCGACCAGGGACTGCGCCAGGTGGAGCGCTTGAAGCACGCGGTCGCCGCCCAGCAGGCCGAGAACGCCCAGCTCGCCGACCGCAATGCCCAGCTCGCCGCCGAGGTGCGGGACCTGAAGACCGGGATGGATGCGCTCGAGGAGCGCGCCCGGAGCGACCTCGGCATGATCGCCCGCAACGAGACCTTCTACCAGGTGGTTCCCGCCCGGCCGGCCACGAGCCCCACAGCGCCGACGCGAACCGCCTCCCGGTGATGAGCTTGCGCCTTGCCAATGAGGGGCGAAGGTCACGCCCTTCGCCCCGGCGTCCAACGAAGCCGGGGCGCCTTCTGCTGAAAGCGCCGCAGGCGACTTTCAGCCAATAAAGAAGCCCGCATGCGTTACTGGCTCGTCATGCCGGCCGCCGGCTCGGGCAGCCGCTTCGCCGCCGACTTTCCCAAGCAGTATGCCGTGCTCGCCGGGCGCACCGTGATCGAGTGGGCGCTCGCGCCCTTTCTCGCCGACCCGCGCTGTGCGCATGCGGTGGTGGTGCTGGCGGAGGGCGATGCGCGCTGGCCGGAGGTTGCGGCGCGCCTGGGGAGCTCCCGGGTCTCGAGCGCCCCGGGGGGCGGCCGGCGCAGCGAGTCGGTGCGCAGCGGTCTCGCCGCGCTGCGCGAGCGGCTGCGCGACGAGGACTGGGTGGTGGTGCACGATGCCGCGCGGCCCTGCCTGGAGCCCGCCGACCTCGAGCGGCTGATCACCCGCGCCGGCGCTCACGAGTGCGGCGGACTGCTCGCGGTGCCGGCGGCGGACTCCCTCAAGCGGTCGGCTCCCGGGGAGGCGGCGGTGGCGGGCAGCGTGGAGCGCGCGGGCTTGTGGCGTGCGCTCACGCCGCAGATGTTCCGCTACGGACGGCTGTGCGCTGCGCTGGATGCGGCCCATGCGCGCGCCCGCTACCCCGGCGACGAGGCGCAGGCGCTCGAGTGGCTCGGCGCCACGGCGCTGCTCGTCGAGGGCGCCGCGACCAACGTGAAGATCACCACGCCCGCGGATCTCGAGCTCGCGGCGGCGCTGCTGCGCGCACGCGGGGCGCGGCCCGGGGAGGCGGCCATGCGCATCGGCTCGGGCGTCGACGTGCACGCGTTCGGACCGGGCGAGTTCCTCATGCTGGGCGGGGTGCGCATCCCGCACAGCCGGGGAGTCATCGCGCATTCGGACGGGGACGTGGTGCTGCATGCGCTGTGCGACGCGCTGCTCGGCGGGGCCGGCCTCGGCGACATCGGCGAGCACTTCCCCGACACCGATCCCCGCTGGCGGGGCGCCGACAGCCGGCGCTTCGTCGCGGCGGTGCTCGAGCTGCTGCGCGCGCGCGGGCTCGCGATCGAGAACGCGGACCTCACGGTGATCGCGCAGGCGCCGAAGATCGCCCCCTACCGCGAGGCGATGCGGCGCGAGGTCGCAGCGCTGCTCGGCATCGCCCTCGAGCGCGTCAGCATCAAGGCGACCACCACCGAGGGGCTCGGGTTCCTCGGGCGCGCGGAGGGAATCGCCGCGCAGGCGGTGGTGCTCCTCGCCGGCGCTTGAACGCCGGGGAGTCGGTGCGCGCGCTCGCGCTCGCGCCCCCGCGCGCCGGCGGCACTCCCGCCGAGCGGGTGCGCCTGCGGGTGGTCCCGGAGGACTTCCGGGTGGAGGAGGAGCTCGGCTTTGCGCCCTCGGGCTCGGGAGCGCACCTGCTCCTCAGGGTGCGCAAGACCGACGCCAATACCGCCTGGGTGGCGCAGCAGCTCGCGCGCCTCGCCGGCTGTGCGCCGCGCGAGATCGGCTACGCCGGGCTCAAGGACCGCCGCGCGGTCGCGATCCAGTGGTTCTCGGTGCCGCTGCCGCGCGCGGCGGTCGGGTGGCCGGTCGACGGGCCCTTCGCCGTGCTGGAGGCGCACGCGCACTCGCGCAAGCTCCCGCGCGGGGCGCTCGCCGGCAACCGCTTCGCGGTGCGGCTGCGCCCGGGCGACGCCGACGGTGCGCGCCTCGCGGCGAGCCTCGCCGCGCCGCTGGCGCGGGTCGCAGCGCACGGCGTGCCGAATTACTTCGGTCCGCAGCGCTTCGGGCGCGACGCCGCCAATCTCACCCGCTCGGATGCGCAGCTGCGCCGCCTCCCGCCCGCCGAGCGCGGCCTGGTGCTGTCGGCGGCGCGCAGCCTGGTGTTCAACGCGGTGCTCGCCGAGCGCGTTGCCGACGGCAGCTGGCAGCGGCTCGAGGCCGGCGACCTCGCCAACCTCGACGGCCGCGGGAGCGTCTTCGCCGTCGCGGAGGTCGACGAGGCGCTGGCGGCGCGCTGCGCCGCGCTCGAGATTCACCCCACCGGCCCGCTGTGGGGGGCGGGCGAGCCGCCCACGGCGCACCGGGTGCTCGCGCTCGAGCGGCGCATCGGCGCGGAACTGGCGGCGGAGGGCGCGCGCTGCGCGGCGGCCGGCATGAGACAGGAGCGGCGCAGCCTGCGCCTGCGGGTCGGCGCGCTGGCGTGCGAGCCGGAGCGCGACGCCGTGGTGCTGCACTTTCGCCTCACCCGCGGCGGCTTTGCGACCGCGGTGCTGCGCGAGCTGATCGCGGAGGATCCCGGCGGGCTCAGCGGGGCGTGAGCAGCACGTAGAGCGCGCCGGTGCCGCCGTCCGCCGGCCGCGCCGA